>JAYTXB010001136.1:0-13089 GCA_043743205.1 Schlesneria sp. | reverse complement strand
AGGCCGGGCGGGCGTGACGCGGTGGACCCGAAGATTAGGATCGCGTTGTGGATGTTCGCGACGATCGAGGGGATCAGCAGTGCCCGGCAACTCGACCGGCTATGCGAGCGGGACCTCGCCGACATGTGGAACTGTGGCGGCGTCGGGGTCAATCACCATTTGTTGAGCGACTTCCGCACGGCTCACGGCGAGTTCCCCGACCAGTTGCTGTCCGACACCATCGGGACGCTGATTCATCGGAACCTCATCACGTTGGAAGTCGTGCCTCAGGACGGAATGCGGGTGCAAGCCCACGCCGGCAACAGTTCGTTCCGTCGCCAATCGTCGCTGGAGAAGTGTCGCGACGAGGCTCACGCACAGGTGCGGAAAGGGAAGGGATTTCAACAGGCTGCTAGTCGTTACGTCAGCCCGAGTTCTCGGATAGCCTCTCTGTGAGTTAATCCTTGAACCCGATGGCGGCGAGTTGGTCATTCCCATGACGAACCGAGACCGCACGACCAACCTAAGGACGACTTTCCTGAAGATTATCACACGAGCGAAGGTCGAACCGTGGGGCAAGCCGTTTCAGAATCTCCGAAGCTCCCGAGAAACCGAACTGGTCCAAACGCATCCGGTTCACGTCGTGACCGCGTGGCTGGGCAACACTCCGAAGGTGGCGATGGCGCACTACCTGCAAGTCCGTGACGAAGACTTTGAGACCGCCACAAAGACGACGCGCATTCCGACGCAGCAACCGTCCGCAGACGCCAGAAACGGCCCGCAAGCGACTCCGACCCGAAACGAGCAAACCCCTGTTTTTACAGGGGTTTGCTGTCCGTTGCCGAGTCATGCGAAGTTGACGAATACCCCCAGCGGGATTCGAACCCGCGTATCAGGACTGAGAATCCTGCATCCTGGGCCTCTAGACGATGGGGGCGTCGAGCGGCTCGCCATTCAACGTTATTGAATGCAGAGTGTCAAGGAACCGACCACCGCTGGTAACTCATGGGTGTCGGAACGGATTTCGGTTTCATGCGGCGTGATTGCTCCAGTCGGCGTTCCACTGGTGGCGACCCATGATTGAGCAAAGACTGGTCATGCGGCGGGCACACACGCGAGAGAGCGTGGGTCGCGGCAGACTCGCCAGCGGGCGGCGGTTTGTTTGAGTCGGCGGCCGATGAGGTTCTGGCAGGCGCCTTCGATTTGGCTGCGGCTGATCGAGCGTCCCTCGCGCAGGCGTTCAGCATAGTTCAGGTGGGACACGTGGTGGCCGAGGTCGTTCCGCAACTCTTCCAGACGAGTCCGTTGCGAGGCATTGGCGGGGAAACTGTCGCGGGTGTCTTGCCAGCGTTCGTCGAAGCCGGCCCCGCCTCGTTCGAGCAGCGTGGTGCGGAGCGTGCCGGTCCAAGTGGTCGCTGCGGGAGAGCCGTCGCCGAACAACTTCTTCGACGTATCGCTGATGGACTCCAGCGCGTGATAGACATCGAGTACGCCCAGCGCGCCAGTCAGGTTGAGCTGCGCTTCTTCCCAGATCTAATTCGCGCCGTCGGCCAAAACGCCGTCGGCCGACACCTCCCGGATTTGCCGCCGTTTCGCCCACTCTTTCCAGCACGTACCGAACTAATCGCTGGCCGCGAACGCCGCGAAGGAATCGGCTGGGGGAGTTTGCGATCATCCCCTTCGTCGGGCGTCGCCGGTTCCGCACGATCGCGCTTCGAGAAGAGGCCCAGCTTGACCTCGCGCCAGCCCTCGGTCGTGCTGACGCTCGTGCCATCGGTCGTGAACTCGATGTCGCCCGTCGCCTGGCAGAACTTCTGTACCGCCACAGGCTCGGTCCGCTGCCAAGTCTCCATCTTCGCCCCGGTCTCTTGAGCGATCTCGCGAACGGTCGTGTCGCTCACTGACAGACCGCACAACTCTTCCAGCCGCTAGCAGGAGATGTCGTAAGACCAACTCACCGCAATTGTTTTTCGAGATCGGCATCCTGCGACTACAACGTGATCTCCAACATCCGCCGTGTCGCCTCACGCTCCTGCTACAGCGCCAATAGTTCGGCAATTTCCCGCACCGCCGCAGCCGCATCACACGCCGCGTTCAGCGTCCGCAAATTCAGCACCGTCTGCTCCGCCTCCAGCCGCTCGTTCGAAGTCAACGGAACCCAATCCAGCGTGGCAATCCTGCCGCCTCCTGCCCGTTGTTTCGAATCGGAAAACAACCACAATAAAGCAGCCTGTCCAATCGCGCAATCAAAGAAAACTGTACCCGTATCTGATGGGAAATCTGCGGGGGCGCCCGTAGATTCGGGGGGTAATCTCCGCAAATCTGCGTTCTACAGAACAAGATAGGACAGAGCATCACAGGACCAAACAAAGAACCCCCTAACCCGCTTGCAGGGGGAACGAGTTCGCCGAATGGCTCTACGAAGGGAACGGCTTCCAAGGCGACGAAGCGACGGCACGAACCTCGACCACGAAGCGGGAACCGTTCGATCCGACATCCGCACCGATCCCCGCCGAGTTAAGGACGCCCGCGTTCCTCGACACTTGGCGGGACTGGATTGCCGTTCGGCTTGAAAAGCGAAAGCCGCTCACCAAGCGGGCTGCGGATGAGCAACTGAACCAACTCGCCGAAGCTGGCCCCGATGCGACCGTGAAGGCGATTCGGAAGAGCATCGCCAACAACTGGCAGGGAGTGTTTTCCGAGTCGGCGGGAACTCGCCGCAACGACACTCGTCCGCCGATGTCCGGCATCGCCGCATGGCGGGAAGGGAGCGGCGGACAGGATGTGAACGGAGTTTGCTGAGTGCATGGGGCTCCTCGAATCACGGGCAGGCGGGAAGCCGATCCCACCGAACGGCGCGGCGGCGTGGTTTCTCATGCTGGGACATCTCGACGCCGAACAACGGCAACGCGCCATCGTCGTCGTGATGCGGCAACATCGCTTCGCAGGGTTGCCACCCATCGGCCAGATTGTGGAGGCGGCGGAAGGCTCACAACAGTCCGCCGCCATGCCGAATGACCAACGGGCCGTGTTGGCGTGGGATCGTGTTTTGGAGGCCATCAGTCGCGTTGGCGGAAATGCGTCGGCCCGGTTCGTTGACCCGCTCGCCACGGCCTCAATTCGTTCGCTCGGCGTTTGGTTGGCTTTGTGCGACACACCCTCCGAAGAACTGCGGACGTGGAAATGCAAAGAGTTCATCGAAGCGTACAAGTCTCACGCGGCACTCTGCGTGTCATCCGAGCAAGCGGCCCCGCTACCGGCATGGTCGCGATTGAAATCACGCGCACCGGATTCAACGCACCGGCTCCCGTCAAGATTGTCACCAAGCCGACGCTCGAATGGCTCATCAGCATCTCGGAGGACATCCCTGCCAAGCTGGCTCGTTTTTGCTGTGCCTGCCGCGCGTCTCCACGGATGCAGCCCCGCTGCTCGGCGAATGGCTCACGAAGTCCGTAGAGCAACGCAAGAGCGAGTTGAAACCGGGAAGTATCCAACGCCTGAGCGAGCCTTGTGGGCGACTCAAGCACTACTTTGGCCCGGCCGTTCGGATTGACGAGTTGACTCCGAACAATGCGGCTGACTGGCGGGCGGAGATGGTGACGAGCGGCATTAGCGAAGCCACCACGCGCTTGCACTGCCGCAACGCCAAGTCGATCTTTGCAGGAGCGGTAGACCGCGAACTGATCGGACGGAATCCGTTCGCCAAGCTCAAGAATTCGTCCATCGCCGCGAATCGAGATCGGTACGTCACACCCGATGAGACGACGAAGTTCCTTGGCGAGTGTCATTCGGTTCAATGGAAGCTCGTGTTCGGTCTGGCTCGCTTCGCAGGTCTGCACGTTCCGAGCGAAAGCCATCGACAGACGTGGGAGGATGTCGATTGGGGGCGAAAGCGTTTGACCGTCTACGCACCCACGACCGAAGCGACCCGCATCGTCCCGACGCTATTCACGATCTTGCAGGATGCGTTCGATGCCGCTCTCGTAGGCATGACAAAAATTGTCAGCCTTGCCGCTCGCTCATCCAACGTCCACCAAGGTCTGGGGAAGATCATCACACGGGCCGGTTTAGTCCCGTGGGACGACCAATTGCAAACCCTGCGACGTTCCGCAGAAACCGATTTCGCAAAACGGCATCCTCAACACGGCGCGAGCAAGTAGATCAGCCACTCTATGGCCGTCAGCGAACGGCACGATCTGCAAGTCGATGATGAGATTCTCGACTCCGCCACGCAGTCAGATTTCCGAATCACCCGTTCTCCAGAGCATCTGAACGCTGAAACCGTAACGACTTCCGATGCTCCGAAGCGAGCAGCAGTAGGCTCTCGCATGTCAACGCAAGTCCAAGAAACTCGTCGCAAATCAGTCTGAGAGGATGACGGCGTGGTCATCGTCAGAAACGAAGAAACCCCATGTTTCCAAGGGGTTTCTTCCAAAGGCTCCGGTCGGAGTCGAACCGACGATGACGGATTTGCAATCCGTTGCCTTAGCCACTTGGCTACGGAGCCGACGCACAGTTGATCGGCATAACCGGTGCTTCGAGTTGAATCTTCCTAATCGCGAAATTGGGAATAGATTCGACAAAAGGACTAAAGCCCCATGTGAAGCGGGGGCGGATGGTAGTGGCCGTTTGGGGTAGGGTCAACCGACTGCGAGCAGAGGTGTTCGATCGGTCCAGAAGCTTTTGCACGAGGTGTTTGGCCGAGGCGACCGCCTGCCTGCAAGAGACCCGGGCAGTCTCCGAAGAGTTCGGAACACGGTCGCAGAGGACCGGAGATTGAACCGCCAAGAGACCGCTCGGCTGGCTCCAATCGACGACGACGGTATGGAGCAAAAGACTTCGCGAGTTCTCGTCGTCATTCGCTCGAATCGTTAGGGAACGAACGACTCTTTCGCGGCATCGGGGCCAGGCCAACTGAAGCCCTTGATGATGGCTGCTTGTTCCGGGGCGAAGTGGATGAGGTTGACTTCCATGACGTTGTAGCGGCTCAGATCGTGATGCTGTCGTGCGAGGGCGACGACTCGCGCCAACACGTCATTCGATCTGGCGGCATCTCGGTTCGGGTCGAAGGGGACACTCATTGAGATGCGCAGTGTGTTGGCACCTCGGCCTTTGAGCTTCCCGCCTTCGACATTGGGGCGTGAGTGCCGGAACTCGCGGCCGATCGCTTCGCGCAGTGGTTTGAACGGGCGTGTGTTGAACTCAAAGTAGATGAACAACAGTGCGGTGAGCGTCAGTCCCAACAGGAACATCGCAATCACGATTCCAGTGCCCGAGATCACTCGATCTTTGGGACGTGCCAGTGGAGCGGGTTCAACGGGAAGTTCGGTGGGAGAGGAACTCATGGAACGGGGCCATTCAAAAGGAACGGGAGCAAAAGAATCGGAGTACCGCGAACGGTCAACACGACCGACGATCAAGCGGGCTTCAATCGTTCGGCCCGCTTCCCTTCTTGGTAGATGACTTCCATTTCATTGAGTGTGGCGTCACGCAATTCGCAGTTTTGATCTTTGAGTCGTTGCTCGATGAACTGAACTCGCCGTTGGAATTTGGCGTTGCTGGCGCGGAGAGCCTCTTCCGGGTTGATGTGCCAGCGTCTGGCGATGTTGGCCAGCACGAACAGGACATCGCCTAACTCGCCTTCCATGCGCAACTGTTGCTCGCGATCAAAAGGAGGTGGATCGGGTTCGACAACGGACTCGACAGTAGCGGGACGGATGGGAACTTGCCCCTCGGAAAACATCTCCCGAGCGAGTTCGTCGAGTTCCTCTCGCAGCTTGTCGAACAGCATATCTCGCGCGGGGAAGTCGTAGCCAACGCGTGCGGCCTTGGCGGACAATCGCGCTGCGCGCGCGAGTGCCGGGAGCGACGTTGGCAGACCGTCGAAGATCGACTCCCGCTGCTTCTGTTGCTGCTTGATTCGATCCCAGTGCTGCGCAACTTCACCGGCTGACGTGACGCTGACATCGCCGAAAACATGTGGATGCCGCTCGATCATTTTGCGAGTCAGCCCCGCCACGACATCGTTCAGATCGAACCGCCCTTCGTCCGCCGCGATTTGACTGTCGAGAACCACTTGCAGCAGCACGTCGCCGAGTTCCTCGACGATCGCTGCGTCGTCGCCCGAGTCGATCGCTTCCAGCAATTCGTAGGTCTCTTCGAGCGTGAAGGGCTTGATCGTGGCGAGCGTCTGTTCGCGGTCCCACGGGCAACCGGTCGGAGACCGCAACCGCGCGATGACCTCACACAATTCGCGGAAGGCCGGGCCGAGTTGCTCGTGGTTGGGAGGCGTCCCCATCTCGATTCGCGCGAGTGTCACTGGCGAGGAAGTGTGATCGTGTGAGGTGAGGTCGGGCATCAAGTTTCCAAGATTGCAGTGAAGGGCATCGTGTTGTTCGGAAGGCCGAATCACGAGTAGCGGAGCATTCAACGGCAGCAGGCGATACCGCGCGAAGGAGACAGTACATACGGGACTCTCACAACCCAAGGGAAGCGGTCGAGTCACCAATCAAAAGAGAGTCACGAGTCCCCCGTGATCGGGTGCAGTCGCCCATTGGTGGCCATAGTCGCAAAGCGACGGCAGCGAATAGCCGTGGGTGCCAACCCACGGAATGGAAACCATTGACGATCTGGAGCCGCGAAGCGGCGGCAGAAGGATGTTTCGCTCCTCGTCACCGCTGTCGCCGCTCATCGCTGCCAACTTTCCAAGCTTTGGGTTGACACCCGCAGCGATTTGCTGGCATCGCTTCGCGATTGAAGTACGCTCGAACTTGATTACCAATGAGCGACTGTACCCCTCGCGATCTCGATCCTAACCCGGAACTTGAAATCGAACTTGAACGAGCGGTATGCCTGAGTGATGAATCGAGTCCGCGACGACTTTCCAGATTCTCCGCCGCACGCCATGTTTTCTTCTAAGACTTCGTTGGCTCGTGCGTCTTTCCAGGCACAGCCGTTGAGCTGACTCACAGGACGTGACATGGAGCCACCCGCAATCACACTCGATTCCGTCACCACCTCGTCTGGAGGATGGGCACTCTTGCCCATCCCTCGGGAAGGTGATCGCGCGGTTGACGACCGTCGAATTGAAGCGAGCGGAGAGAAGAGGGACGGGCAGGAGTGCCCATCCTCCAATCGTGACGTGGTGTGGTTGTGTGCGGTAATCGCTCAGTGGGAAGGGCCGCTTGTGCGGTATGCGGCTCGGGTTGCGGGAGACCTCGACCTGGGACGCGATGCCGTGCAGGAGACGTTTCTGCAGCTGTGCCGATTGAATGACGACGAACGATCTGAGTTGGAATCGCATCCGGCCCGCTGGCTGTTCGCGGTCTGTCGGTCTCGTGCATTGGATGTCAGGCGAAAGGAGAGTCGCATGTCGGCGGTAATGGATCTCGACGAACGGATTGCGCCCGGTGAGGTGCTTCCCCATGAGTTACTCGAACAGCTCGAGACAGAAGATCGGGTGATAGCGCTCCTCGACCGATTGCCCGACAACCAGCAGGAAGTCATCCGGCTGAAGTTTCAAAATGACCTGAGCTATCGCGAGATCGCCGACATCACGGGATACAGCGTCTCGAACGTCGGGTTCCTGTTGCATGCGGGGATCAAGCGGCTGCGTGAGCTGATGACCAAGGCCGACCACTCGAATGACTAGCCCGACGCGCAAGCGATGGCTGGAACTCTGTTGAACGTGAAGCCCGCGTTTGCGCGTTTAGAAGTTGCGCTGTTTTTTGTTTTCGCCCCAACGGGGCCTCGGAGACCAGCCCAGGGCTAGCGAAGCCCAAGCGAGCGCCGCCCTGGGTTTGTTGGCGTGTCTTGATCGTGCCCTGTAGGGGCACTGGAGGTTTGACGGATCGGTCTCGCACGCCGTGTGGTCTCGACCAATAATTCCCGTGCCCCTTCAGGGCACACATTTCCGACTTTCCGTATCCCCAGGGCGGCGCTCACGTTGTTCGCTGGCCGGGGGCTGATCTCCGAGGCCCCGTTGGGGCGAAGACAACTTCAATCCTCGAATCGCGCAACTTCTATAAAGTGTGAGCGAGGGCGTGTCATCGCCTGAAAACAGGCGAACTCCCTTGCTGACGCTGCGGGTTACTTTCTAAAGCAAGTGTCATTGGGCGTGAACACGACATCACACGTCGGTCACTGCACGAGGTCGAAGTCGATTACCAGTGGCAGGTGGTCGGAGGCATCTTTCACGGCGCGGCCCTTCACAATGTGAACGTGCTGCACTTCGATCGCGCCTCGGACGAAGGCTTTGTCGATCGCCAATGTCGGAAGCCAAGCCGGAAACGAACGGAAGCGTGAGATCGGAGCCGTGATCTGGCGGAAGCCATGCACCTCGAACGGACCGGGAGCGAGTGTGTTGCGCCAGTCGTTCGTGTCGCCGACGATCAGTGTTGGATGGTGGTTCGATTCGCGAAACAGATGGTGTTCGAGCAGGCGGCGCGATTGCCAGTGGCGCTCGCGCTCCGACAGTCCAAGATGCCAATGAGCGAGATGCAACGGCCCGCGCGGTGTGTCGATGACCGCCATTTGTGCTCCGCGCGGCTTGCGCGTGTGATGTGTTAGTGAGACCTGATGCTGACTGAGCATCGGCCAGCGCGACAGCAACAGGTTTCCGTAGCCACCTTCCTTCAGCCGGACGTTGAGCTGAAACAAGTGCGCGGCCGGTTGGAAGTGTTCGACGAACAACTGTGGCTGGTTGTCGTGACGACTGCGGCGGACGTGTTGGTCTACTTCTTGAAGGCAGATGAAATCGGGAGCCTCGGCGTCGATGACATCCCAGATACGGCCGAGCCGATAGCGACGGTCGCGGCCACCGATCCCTTTGTGAATGTTGAAGCTCAGCAATCGCACAGCAGCTCTCCCGTGTGAGGTTGGCTCACGCTCTTCGTCACAGCTTGTGGTCTCTGTGTCATTCCACGACGCGAGGTCTAAACGGTTCGCCCCCCGATTGGCCAGTCCAACGACTCAGTTCACAGGTTTCGGCAGTCGTTCGGCAAGGGTTCCTTTTCTGGGTCGCAGCGGTGTTTGGCAGTGAGGGCAGCGGGACGCAGGCTCCGACAGAATGGAGGCGAGTTGCGGCGAGGTTGGCTTCAGTGACCAGGCCTCGGCACGCGGCTTCAACTGTCGGAAGTAGAACTCGGTGAAGCGACGCAGGTCGTCGGCGAGCGGCGTGGGGTTGTGTGAGTAATCCCACGCCCACGCACCCACCGCGAGCGTAAAGCCGGTCGTGCGATAGTGACCGACCGGCGGATTGATGGCGAAACGCCCGTCCGGCCCGCCATCTTGTCGCGGGTGTGTCCAACCGGTTTGAACGAACGTCTTGTGCTCTTGGACCGTGATGTCCGGCAAGTAGGTGAAGTCGTTGCCCAGAAACTCGAACGCTTCAAACTTCAGTCGCACCGTTTCATCACCGCGAGCTTGGATGAATGGCCCCTTGGTTCGAGCCAGCAGCGTGGGACGATCGAGAGTTTGCTGGTGCCGACTCTCGGTCAGGAGTTGTCGAGTCGTGACCAGTCCGTCGGGGAGTTGCCCGGACAGCTCGCACTCGATGACCGCGAAGCCGTGTGCCAGCGCCGAGGTGGGAACGGCCGACGCTTTGAACAGCGCACTGAACGTGGACGACGCTGAGCAAAGGGAGGCCACGTCGGCGGGAGTCAGTCCGAGTGCGTGCGCTTCCGCGACGAGGTGCCACAGCGCGTCGAGCAGTTCGTGAGGACGCAGGCTGACCAGTAAGGTTCCGTGGCGAAGAGCTTCATCGAGCGACCGCAACGGCAGCGTGCCGCGCAACGCTTGGCTGATCCATTCCTTGACCAACTCGACACGGGCCTGCTTTCGAAACGGGATGCGACCCGCATCGTCGAACTGCAAATGGAGCAGTTCCGAGAGATGTCTCTGTGGCAACATTCCTGCGCGTACGAGCGGGCTGATGGCGGCGATGGCTCGATCAACGGCACGCCAGCGAAACGGAGCGGCTCCCCGCCCGCAACTCGCTCGCGCCAAACTGGCGAGGAACGCGGAGTGATCCGGCCCGAGTACGAGCAGTGGCTCATCGAGCATTGCCGGAACGACCAACTCCCACGCCGTATCGACCGGTTCGACAGCGTGCGGCCAGTAGCAAATCACGACTCCAATGATCGCGGCCACTCCAGAGATCAAGCTGCCCCACGCGAAGTCGCGTCCAGACGCGAAGCCTTGCCACGCCAACCAGCCGAACAGGGCGGACGGGATCAGACAGCACAGCATCACGGCGACAACCGCTCCGCCGCGTGACAGGCTCCAACCGGGAGGCGTGCCACTCCACGGCGTGATCGCGACGCTCCCCCACACGCCGTGCAGACCGATGCGTCGGAGCGTGATCTCCTTGGACGTGATGTTGCCGCGCGTGTCGATCCGGACTTCGTTGAGCGAGGAGTCACTCGTCGGGACCGATCCCCAGCAGTGAGGGCAGAGGCTGAATGAAGTCCCCTTCGTCGAGTCGATGATCTCTTGCCGATAGTGTGCGGGAGCGACGCCGCGTTGCAGCGCCTCGCGTTGCAGTCGCCTCCGCCCGGTCTCGAGTGACGCGAGGATCGCCATCGCCTCGGCGTAGTCGAGCCATTCCTGTTGCGCGTTCGCGGCGTAGGTGTCGAGACTCTCCAGCGCGACCGACCACGGTTGGCGAACCGCGCGACCTTCCAGCACGAGACCATGTTCTGTCTGCACGTGTTCGGCCAGTTCGCGCGGGGCAAGTCGGACTTCGCAACGGGGACAGCGCAGCCGAATCTTCGACTCCAACTCCACGCAGACCTCATCCAAAATGGGTGACGCTCCCGTCCACTGTTCGAGTCCGCGCAGCAGGTCGATCCCCTGCAAGCGGTCTGCCGCGCGAGAGGCCAGTTCCAACAGCGCGCTGCGACAAACATCGGGCGGCGTTGGCGCGCGTCTCAACAACAGCACCGCTACTTCTTGGCAAATGGTGAACGGCAACTCATCTCGACCCAGTTGAGCGACCACCGCGCGTGAGACCTCGATTGCCGGCAGCTCTTCCAAATGTGCGAACAGTGAAAGTGCCACGACGCGGCCTGCTACTGACGCTTCCTTCAAGAAGGAGCGGAGCAGCCGCACGGCCGACGCAGTGGCACCGAGTGCGGCACCGAGCTGCTCCGCCACGATGAGTCGGTCTGCACCGCTGCCGTTTTGCACGAGTGCGTCACGCAGTCGGAGGAACAGCGGCACGTGCGAAGACTCGCCAAACTGCTCCACGAACAGCTCTGCCAAGCTGCGTGCCGCGAAAGGGTCAGCCTCGACGGAGACGGTCCGTTGCACGAGCAGTTCGACGAATGGCTCGAACTCGTAGCGCGTCCCTTCCCATTCGTAAATGCGATGCGTGGTGCGGCGATGCTGAGCGAGATCACGTTTCGGAAACGTCGTCCCGCACTCGGGACAATCGACGAGCCGTTCGAGTTCCAACTCTCGCAACGCCTGTTCACACGCGAGGCGGTTCGCACCGAGTGCGAGTAACCGCTGGCAGGTCTCGACCCGTTCGTTGACGGTGGCGGTGTTGAGTTGCTGTGTCTCAGACTCACGAACAATCGGGACGAGTTGTTCAACGGCACGTCGCAACAGGGTCACGTTGCTGAACTCGTCCGCCAGACGGAGCGCCACGTCGGGCAGGACCGCTTCTCGTCCCAATCGACGGACGCGGCTGTCCTCGTGCGCGAGCAGATGCCAACCGGACGACTTGGCTGTCGGTTCGGAACGGAGTGACTGTGCCAATCGTTCGATCCACTGCGTGCGTTGCACATCAGACTGCTGAGCCAAGTGCAGTGGCAACGCGAGCAAAACCTGCTGTGACAGCGCGGTTGCGAACGCGGTGGAGACGCCCTCGGGATGACGTTGTCGCAACTGAGCGACCAGCGTTTGCAAGGCGACCGCGTCGCACTGATGCAACACTCGCGACCAGAGCCGCGTCAGTGCTTGACCGAACGGCAGCAACGTTCCATCGAGCGGGACGTAATGGTGCTGGCTCGTCAAATGCGGATCGAGTTCTCGCGCAGGCAACTCTTGTTGACAGGCGGGACAGACGACGATGCGGTGCTGTTCTTCGAGCGACTCGATGGCCCGGTCCAACACGCTCGGCGCGACACCGAACGCGAGCAAGCTGCGCGCTGCGCGAATCATCTCATCGACCGCACTACCACCCAACCGTTGAGACAACTCCACGACGAATGGCACGTCGATGGAGTGCGCTGTGCGGAGCAACGCTCCCGCTGCGTTCAGTCGCACGTCGTACTCGATGTCCGTCAGACCGCGCGCTTCAATCAACGTGCGGCAGGCGGAAGTCGTGGTGGCGTCTCCCGCCGTCTCCTCTCCCAGCAACTGGCGTTCGAGCAACGCGATCGCCCAGCCGCGCACACGCGGCTCCGTGGAGTCGAGCAGTTCGAGCGCGACGGTTTCGGTTGAATCGAGTTCCGCGAGCAGGCAGAGTGACTCGGGAAGTGCCGCGTTCTGGCCATTCGCAACCCGCAGCGTGAGCGTCTCCGCGAAGTCGCGTCGAAAGCCGGGCGACTCGGCCAACAGCGTGGTTGCCGCGACCGCGCGCGAGAGGCCCGCCACGTCCTTGTGAGACTCGACCGTCTGCACGCTGAAGCACCAGTCTCCCACGGTGCTGCCTCTCGACGACGGACTCGCGCCACCTCGTCGCGATCCCGGCGGTACGGGCCAGGTAATCTCGACCGGTTGCTTCGCGGTCCCCTTCCAAACGGCGATGGCTTCGGAACTCGCTGAACCATTCGAGACGAACTGCCGCACGATTTGATATTGAAGTCCGTCGGGAAGACCGCGTGTCGAGAAGGCGACGCGCGCGGTGCCGTTTGCACGGCGCAGCACGAGGCACGCGGGAACGGGCGGTGGCGGCGGGTTCCCCCACCATGCGCGCAATTCGGCAACCGAGCGCGGTCGCTGCGCCACGCTCGGATCGAGACACGTCCACAGCCCGTCGATCAAGCTGTCGGGCCACAACGCGGCGAAGCGGGATCCCACCACGTTGAGCGTGCGCTGCACGTCGATCACGGACTGCTCGGGAAGTCGCAGCAACTCGTGCCGCAATCGGTCGCGCTGCGGACC
>JAYTXB010001135.1:0-6742 GCA_043743205.1 Schlesneria sp. | reverse complement strand
TCCACCTCCCCCCTCACACCAAACAAGGAATTCCAAAATGTCTTTTGAAATCCTCACTTGACCAAATTTTAGACCGTCGCTGACCCATTTGATCTCTCCATGACCCCTTAGATTTCTCCGCGTTGCCAATGCGCGCAGACGACTACTGATCTTTGGTTTTCCTTTGAACAGATCCTCATCGGCGGAGACGACAGCCTCAAGCAAGTCACCCGGGTAAAACGTGGCATCCATGAGCGGATCATTTTCAAGCAAATCCAGCGCGAGCGGCACCAAATACCGGAGCCCAAGTTTCTGCCCGATCATGATACGAAGTTCGCCCGCGCTCAGTTCCTCAACGGGCTTCTTACGAAGCCGATGGCATGTATCGATCAGATTCGTGTGAACGTCAGTTGGTGGCCACACATCGCTTTCAAGTTGTTCAAGAGTGGGCATTTGATTGCAACATAACGCACAAGCTCACCGGCGGCGACCACCGCGATAATGCTCACGGAATCAAGCTACTTCATCGCCGTCCGGTGCAGTGCCTGGTTCGGCCTGTTTTGCATTGCCTGTCACCAAAGCCCACCAACGGCCTGTCACCATGCGGTGCGGCTCCAATAGATCCAACAGTTGCCGACTTGGCCTGCTGGTGCTGTAGCCACCCGTCAGCCACGATGGAGTCGCAAGCCAACCGAGCTCCTCCGCGATTGAACGCGATTGCGAGTAGGTCATGGCGTAGGTCACGGCTGCCTCGGGTGCTCCGAGGTGCCAAACGTACGCCATGATGAGATCGGCCACCCGCTCATACTTGCTGAAGACCCCGAAGGCGCTCGTCGTGGACGCCTTCATCTGGACTGGTCGTGCGGCGAACTTCGCAACTTGACCGCTGAGGTCGGCGTACGCGATTAGATCGACACCACGATCACGAACCGGTAGTGCGACCTCCAAATCGTCGCGAAGTAGTTCCGCGATGAGGCGTTGCCGGCCAAGCAATTCGACAACCTGCGTATCCAATTGCACGATGCCCTCCGCCGCCGAACTGTAATTAGACAGAATCGATTCTGTCTAAGGATGGTTTGTGCGTGGGGGTTAGCCGCGCGACAGTGTCGCTAGGCTAAACTTCGGGGGGCGAAGTTCAATGTGGAAACAAGGGTTTGCGCGGGTGCCACTGGCGAGGGGCTTCGCTCGCCAGTGCTCTTGGGAAATAGTGGTGGCTCCCAACAAATGCGAGTGGCACCCTCGCGGCAGGGGGACTGTCGGAATTAGTCGCGATTTGATCGTTTAGCCGCAGGGCGTGCGCGTGAGGTTGAATAGCGACTTACGTTCGCACGCACGCTTTCGGCTTGCGGTAATACCTCGCACGGCCATGAGTGAGCTGTTTTAAGCGAGCCGTGTGCCGTGAGGCCACGGGTTTCCTGCGGCGAACAAGAACCCGCAGCCTCACGGCAGGCGGCTCGCCAGTGTCTCAGCTTTGGCCGCTTGAGGTTTCGCGGCTGGGACTCACGGGGCATGGCGGCTTGCTGGCAGGGAGATGTCACTCATTGCGCGAGCGATTGGAATGGTTGGCAGGCGGAATTTGTCGCCATTCTTTCGCAAGTTGTTCAGTGACATGGCCATGTGAATGACTGACAGAGTCGCCTCGTGTGATGACAGGCTGATGTCAGGTGATCTCAGGACGAATTGGAGCGTTCGCAGACGAACTATGTTCGTTGACAGACAGAATATGAGCGCTGACAGAGTCTGTCAGCGCTCATATTTTGTCTGTCAGTGCTTTCAATGTGTCTGTCAGCACTCATATTCTGACTGTCAACGCTCCAAATGTGTCTATCAGCGCTCATATTTTGTCTGTCAACGCTCCTAATGTGTCTGTCAGCGATCATATTCTGTCTGTCAGTGTTCCAAATGTATCTGTCATCGCTCTCAATTTGTCAGTCAATGACGGTGTGGCGGGGCGCAGTGGCTTTGCGGAAGCCCCCGGAGATGGACGCCACGGATCGGGGGCTACCTCGAAGCGAGGATCGCCCCCGCCACCCTGTCGAGAGGTCAGCCGGAACGCACTCGCGTCCGGTTCGGAATTCATATCGTCTCTCGTACTCTCGAACCGGACGCGAGCGCGTTCCGGCTCGTGGGGTGAGCCTCATTCTCCGCCGGGGAGTTACCATATGGGCAATGACGACAAACGTTTCCGCAGCAATAGCCGCGCTTTTGGTGGTAGGCGGCTGTAAAGACCCACGCGCCGTTTTCGAGGTAGTAATCGACCCCTTCAACGAGGGTCGCGTTTGGATTGCTCGCCGGTGTCATTTTTCCCCCGGAAGTAGGTCGGCGAACCAGAAGCCGTCGCGTTCGATTGCTTCTCCGGTGTGAAGGGAGATCAGAGTTTTGAACATCGGTCCGGCGTAACAGAAGGTGTGGAACTCGCCGTTCTCCCCGCACGGATCGACCCGAGCCGGTAAATCCACCAAAAATTGTGCGTCCCAATACCGGCCCGTGAATTCCGGCGAGAGTTGTTTCGGATCGACGCAGGTGAGCACGGCCTCGACCCCCGCCGCCTGCATGGCCCTCGCCAAACCCGACGTATCCGCGACCGATCCCCAGAGGGGGAATAGCGGCTCGATGCCGGTCCCGGCCAATTGCCGCTCGCGGTAGGCCCGGACCTCTTCGAGGAACAGATCGCCGAAGGCGATGTGAGTGACGCCGTCATTCCGCATCGCTTCGATGGCGACGCCCATCCGCTGTTCGTACTCGGCATTCGAGCAGGGCCAGGGCAACGACACGCTCTGAAGCGGCAAGCCGATGCTCGAAGCTTGGGCTTCAACAAGCGTTCGGCGGACCCCGTGCATGGCCACTCGGTCGAAGGTGGCGTTGAAACTGGTCAACAGCCCGACGAGTTCGATTCCGGGTTGTTGCCGGAGTCGATGCACAGCCCAGGCGCAATCTTTCCCCGAACTCCACGAGACGACGACGCGTTTCACGGTCGCCACCTCCGGGCCGAGGTAAGCCCGTCGGGCAAGGGGTGAACTTCGGGGTGCAGCGCGTGGGCGAGGATTTCCAAACTGTCAACGAGCCGAGGGCCGGGGCGGCTGAAGTACGCGTTGCCATCGGTGATGAACGATCGGTCGGACCGGACGCAGGCCATATCTCGGAACCCCGGATACTCCGCCAGAATCGGTAAGTCTTGAAGCGTTCGAGTCACATCGAATCCGCAGCACGCCACCATCAACCATTCGGGATCGGCTTCCCGGATTTGTTCCCACGCCGTAGTCCGGGACGCTTCGCCTTCGCGGCCGACAAGTTCCGTTCCTCCGGCGAGGCGAACCAACTCGGGCGACCAGTGACCCGAACAAAACGGCGGATCGATCCACTCCAAAAGGACACCTTTGGGGCGATCCGCGATCCGCTCGGTTCGTTCCGAGACCGCGTTCACCCGTCGATGCAACCGTTCGATGACCTCGATTGCGGTTCGAGGCACTCCTGCCGCTTCGCCCACCAGTCGAATGCAGTCGAACACTTCGCTTAACCGCATCGGTTCGAGATTCACGACCGGTGGCCTTCCCGGTAGGGAGCAAGCGGCGGCGGTCACTTCCGCTTCGGCCACGGCGCATACGTCGCAGAGCGCCTGAGTGACAATGAGGTCCGGTGCCAACCGCTCCAAGGTCGGCATGTCGAGCGTGTACAACGCCCGCTGCGTCTTCAGCCGCTCGCGCACCAGCGCGTCGATTTCGCGGCTGCTCGCATCGTGCGGGATGAGCGTCTGCGTCACCTTCGGCAAGCATTTCACGAACGGCGGGTAGTCGCATTCATGCGTGACACCCACCAATTGGCTTCCGAGTCCGAGTTCACAAACGATCTCGGTCGCGCTGGGAAGCAAAGTGACAATTCGCACGGCGGCCTCACACTGTTAGGGTTGCCGGGATTCGGACTCGCACCGCAGGCAGTACGTCTTCGGCCACCCACACTGAACCGAACAACCCAGCGGTGAAAACAGCATCGCCCATGAGTGAGTTGCGGAGGTAAGGAATGGCCAATGCGTAACACTCCGAAAACCCTTCCCAGGTCGGCGGGTAGTAGAGCAGCCAACTGGCGAAATTCGTGACTGCGAAGAACTGGATCGCTCCGAGCAGTGTGGCAAGGCTCACGCCAACGAAAGTGCGCGACGTTCCCAACCATCGGCCAATCAAAACACTGACGGCGAAGCTGCCGTAAACGACCGGTATCAGAACGTGCAACCCACGCGTCAAATCGCTCAATAACAAAGTGGATAACGGTAAGGCGAAGGCAATTCGTCGGTCGCGGAACATCGCCCCGGCGAACAACGCGAGTGCTCCGACCGCCGTGACGTTCGGCGGGTGCGGCAGCAACTGGCTGACAACGCCGAGAACGATCAAAGACATCAATAATACGAATCGGGGCCAAGACATTGTGGAGACCCTGAAAATGATGAAGTGAGAGAATAAGGTCGGGCAGCGAACCGCCCGGCCGGACCAATATAGACTTTACCGAACAGGGTGTCATCGCTGCCGATGTCCCAGACGATTTCCTTCTTGCGCAGCACGGCAGGGTGGACGGGGCAGGAGCGGCTTCGCGATGCCCCGGTCTGCGGAGTCGATTACGGACCCCGTGGCTTCGCCCAAAGCGGCTCCAGCCGCGGCCACCCGTCCGCCAAGAATGTGTCACTCGTGGCCGTGTGAGGTATCGCGTCTGTGACTCACGGAACATGGCGGCTTGCTGGCAGGGACATGCCACTCACTCCCAGAGCGATTGGAATGGTTGGCAGGCGGAATTTGTCGCTCCTCTGGCAGAAGTAATTACGTGACATGGCAATGTGATTAACTGACAGAGTCAAGTCGTGTGATGACAGGCTGATGTCAGGACGAATATGAGCGCTGACAGAGCCTGTCAGCGCTACCAATCCATCTGTTTTTTCTGCTTCCAAGCCACCAATCCAAGACTCGATGCCGTTTTGGCTTGGCCAAGGAAGTGGTTTCTTTTTCGATAGACTCGGCGGGCGTTCATGAAGTGCGAGTGAGCGGCTTCATAATTTGTTTCTTCATACGCGATGTTCCCCAACGTCCCTTCCACATTGGCTTGATGCAGCGAAAGCCGCAGTTTTTTCGCAAGCAACAACGCACGATTGGCATGGACGCCCGCATCAAGGAACTGGCCCATTTCCGTCAGCCGCCCCGCGAGATGTTGGCAGGTGGAAAGCACCATGAGATCGTCGCCAGACTCTTCTGATCGCTTCACCCTCAGTTGAAGAAACTCAATTCCAGACTGAGCCTCATTACGTCGAAAAGCCGCATCGGACATGTCCTTGAGAAGCCGTGTCACTGATGACTCATCCGCGAGCGATTTCGCGATGGCGAAGGCTTCAGCCAGGAGTTCGTCGGCTTCTTGAAGGTTCCCACGACGCAGTAGCAACTTGCCGAGATGTTCCTTCGCAATTCCGACCGCCGACGGGTCATCGTCGTTGATGGCACAGTCGAGTCGTTCGCGGAGGATGTTGCCCGACTCATCCAGCCGATTGGAATCGGCAAGAACATTTCCGAAGTTCCCAAGAAACCGCCCCTTCAAACCCGGTTCCTTGATCGTCGAGAGGCCCGGATAGAACGCCTCATAACACGCTAACCGTTCTGACTTGGAGAAGACGAATTCGCTCACACGAACAGCAGTGCAAAGCAGCTTTGCTCCGACTTCGTATAGGTCGGAATATGAGCCACACTCTGCCGCAAGCTGATGAAGTGTCGTATTGATCGACGTACTGACATCGCCCTGTAACTCAGCAATGGACTTTGAGGCGGCTTTCCCGCCTTGGGTAAATCGTCGTGAAATGTCCGAAAGGTTTTGCAGGTGAACTTGTGCCTGCTCAATCAACAATTCATGTCGGTTTGATATGGAAGTCTTTCTTGTGCTGTCCTGCATAATGGAGCAAGTCCCATTCATGAAGTGCCAAAGCGTGCATCAGCGGGTGAATCTTGTAATACCCATTCTTCGAGCGTTCGAGGAGTCCTCGATCGACAAAGTATTTCGCGATTCTTTTCGCTTCTTCTGGCGAAACCTTCCAATTCCCCGCCAGTATGACCCTGGACGAAAGTGGTGCGGGTGACGGTGGAAGTCCGGCAAGAATCGCGAAGTACCACTTGTGCAGACCATCAAGGCCCTCAGTGCTGCGACGAAGAACAGCGGCAACATCAGGGGTCGTTTGCTCAAGCAGGTCCGTCATATTAACCGGTGCGGACTCGGACAGCAGCGTTCGTGCGTCATCGCGAATGGACGACAGCAGTTTCATAATATCTTCGCCGTGAGACTGTTCCCGTTGCAGGAGCTTGCCTGCAACGACGATTGCCAGCGGAAGACCTTCCACGCGATCAACGAGTTCCTGACATAGCGTCGGGTAGTCGCGAACGACATCGGGAGCGTGTAATGCCAGTAACTCGATTGCTTCGGGTGTTTCCAAGCCGGGAAGAGAGTAGATGAACTCGGGAGACTGTGCCAGACGTTGTGCGAGGGCTGGAATCCGCGTTGAATAGAGAACGATAGAACCCGTTCCGCCGACGAGAAACGACTGAGCATGAGCTTCATTCCAAACATCGTCCACGAGGATGAGCATTCGTTTTTGCTGAAGCTTCTGCCTGATCGCCCCCAACGCTTCCTCGGGGCGGATTAGTGGTTCATCCGACTAATGCGTGCTGAGAGCGATGTAGGGCGAGTAGTTTGAGTTTGAAGAAGTCGAGGTCGCGATATCCGTAGGCTTGTCGTTGGAGGA
>JAYTXB010001134.1:0-1930 GCA_043743205.1 Schlesneria sp. | reverse complement strand
CGTGGCCGGTGACGTTGTGGCCGGACCCGCTGGTGGAAGTCATTGGCCAGTAGTCATTGAAGAAAAAGGGCTCTCCGCCATTCGTGTTGATTCTTGTGGTACATTAGCCGCAGGGCGCTAACCCCGGTTCGATTTCGCTTAACCGGGGTTAGCGCCCTGCGGCTAATTTCTGCGGGCCAACAGGAATGGCGGAGAGCCAGAAAAGTAACCCGCTGCGTGAGCGAGGAAGTACCGTTGTTTGCGATGTATCAGCCTCCCTCGCTCACGCAGCGGGTTACTAAGTAAGTGCCATTGAGCCAGCGCGTGCGAGAAGTCGGACCGTCACAGTATCCGGGCTGGGTGATTCCCGTCGGTTGCACCAGAAACTACTGGCGAGCCGTCACTGACGATTTTACGCTACGCGGCCGACACACTGAGGAATCTCACCACGAAGATCGGGGACACTAGTGGGGCTGAGTCGCTCGTTCCGCCGATGAAGACTAGAAAAGATTGGCTCCCCGCCATTCCTGTTGATCATTGTGGCAAGTCAGCCGCAGGGCGCTAGCCCCGGTTAATCGAAAACAAACCGGGGCTAGCGCCCTGCGGCTGATGAATGCGTTCCAACACGAATGGCGGAGAGCCAAAAGACACTTTGCCGTTCGTCATGATCTTCCAGAATTGATTGCTTCAATGACTCGTGCTCAGTGCCAGGCGTTGGGCCTGGCGAATGAGGCGTCACTGTCATCCGTAGCCACACTTGCTCCCATTGAGTCACCAACATGGACAACAAAAAGTTTCTGACCGTTGATGAAGTCGCCGCCGAGTTCGGAATCGACGAAGCGGCGTTGCAAAGCTTCGTGGACTCCGGTGATGTGCGGGCACTCGCGGATCGCGGGATTTGGAAGTACCGCCGTGACGAACTGCAGTCGCTGATTGATGCTGGCAAGATCGCCCCGCAGACCGCCGAAATTTGGTTGGAGGATGGAGCGTCCAGCGATGAGGTATTGAAGGTCGGTTCGGACCTGGACGATGATCTGTCGTACATCGAACTGGATGAAGAAGCGTTGGCGGAACACGCCACGATGATCACGAAGAAGAGTCCGTTCGAGGACCGGACGCCGGTGGAAGAGACGAGCATTGCCAACGATTGGTTCGTTCCTTCAAACGAGAGTGAGATGCGCTCCGAGCCGACGGATGCGTCACAGTCGGCGAGTGATGTTCGCATTTACACGGGTGATCTGAGCGACGACTACGATGCGGCGCGTGCACTCCAATCCAGCGACAGTGACGTGCGGTTGGCGGGCGACGCGATTTTGTCCGACGACGTGCTGGATTGGGACGAACCCTCGGTCAAACGCGACAGCGACAGCGATGTGCGACTGGCCATCGCGCCGAGTGGATTGGTCGGGAATATGCGACAGGGACTTCGCGCCGACAGTGACAGTGATGTGCGGGTCGCACCACCTCAGTCCGACAGCGATGTGCGGATTGCGTCCAACGCGCCGGATCGCGACAGCGATGTGAATCTGGCCGACAGCATTGAGATTGCAGCGGCCGACAACTCGGGAATCGTCCTCGATTTCGACATGGGTGCCGGGGCCACGGTGTCCGCCTCCGGATCGTCGTTGCGTCTGCCACAGACGGCGGGCATGAACGATCAGTTCTCGGACCAGGACGACGATGTCGCGGATTCCGGCTTCCGAACAGTTCCGGCCGCTGCCCTCAGCGAGTTGGGTGAAGACAGCGGGATCAACTTCTCAGACGATTCAGAAGGTTCTGCGGGAGGAAGTTCGCTCAAGCTTGGTGCCGACGATAGCGGGATCGGCCTGTTCGGTATGGAGGAGAGCGGGATCGCCCTGGATGGAGGATCGCATCTCGGAACTCCTTCCACGGGAAGCTCCGTTCTCTCGAGCGGCTCGATTGGTACGCTGAATGACTTGGATGACGACAG
>JAYTXB010001133.1:0-10366 GCA_043743205.1 Schlesneria sp. | reverse complement strand
GGCAGAGTCAGCATGTTCGTGATGTTCACGGTCGGTCCAAGCAGAGCATCGCCACGAATGATGAGGCGCAGTTGGCAATAATAAGCAGACAACACAGAGTTGGCCCCTCACGACGAGTCAGCGTCCTCGGCGCGACCTCTCGCACTGGCATCTTGAGCAAGTCCCTACTCACCTCTCTGCTGGGCGGCGGTGTCTTGTTGATCGTACTCGCGGTACTGGCCGGATCGAAGTTCACGTCTCCGGTGACGGTGCCGCTCCCCGAGGGTGTTTCGCGCGACGAGTTCCTGCGCGAGTCGGCTGCGTTGGAGCGGCGGTTCCAGTCTCCCCCCGCGCGAGAAGAAGTGTTGTTTGAACTGGGGCGACGGGCTGCAGAACGTGGAGACTGGAGAGTCGCGGACGACTGCTTGCGCGTGGTCCGCATCGATCATCGGCGCTGTGGTCAGGCGGCGGCCTACCTGCACGGACAAGTTCTCTTGCAGCAAGGACGATTGAGCGAGTCGGAACCGCGTCTGTTCGAGTTCTTAGCGGCGGTCGATCACCAGAAACAACCGCTCGTGTCGCACGCAGATGTGGCGGCAGCATGGAAGTCGCTGAGCTATTTGCTGGCATTGGAACTCCGCTTCGAGGAGCGAGCCGAACTGCTGCGAACGAGGGTGGCTCACGGCGAAGCGGGGTCGTTCGATCTCGTCGCACGCTTCTTTCCGTCGCTCCTGCAATGGAACGGAGCACACGGCGTGGAACAGATCGAAGCCGCGCTCAAGCACGACTCGCAAAACGTCGCGCTGAGAGTCGCCTTGGGACGCTATCGAACAGGCGGCGGGCAACTCGATGAGGCCGCTGAGATTCTGTTGAAGTGCTACGAAGAACGGCCGAACAATCTCAACGCGGTGGCAGCAGCGATCGAATGTTATTTGGAGCGTGGAGCATGGTCCGAAGCACAGCGACTCATCGAAGCGACAGGCCCGACGAACGATCACGAGCCGTGGCTGATGCTCCGATTGCGAGGTCGCTTGCTGCAACACACGGGTGACTTCGACGAAGCAGCCATCGCGTTTGAACGAGCCATCGCTGCCGATCCCTCCTCCACCGAGGGCTATGCGGCTCTGGCCGATTGCTGCCGCAACCTCTCCGACACGAAACGCCGCGATGCAGCCTTGCACACGTTGCAAGGGCTGGCTCGCATTCAAAGCCGCCTCGGTCACATCGCGCAGCAACCTGACGACATGCAGCCTCTGATTGAAGTCGCCGAGATTTGCGAAACGATTGACTGGAAGGTAGCCGCGTTGGCACTCGCCAACGTCGCGCGTCAAAGTCTTCCTAACGAGGCTCGATTGGTTGAGCTATTACAGAAACTCGAAGCGACCGAAGGTCGTGTTGAATAACTACGGCAGTCGAGTACGTCGTCCACCGCTCGGAAATGTCTCATTCATGCCCGTACGAGGTAGAACATCCCCCCTCTTCACCGGATTCGATCGCTCGCAGACGGCGACCGTCGGCTGATCCTCATCGAACGAAGAAGGCAAACATGCCCTTGAATCGTAGGCAATATCCGAGACCATTCTTGGCGGCGAGCAGCGGCGCGACACTGTCGTTGTTGATGCTCGTAGTGGGATGCGGTACGAA
Organism: Schlesneria sp.; assembly: GCA_043743205.1. Lineage (GTDB taxonomy): Bacteria > Planctomycetota > Planctomycetia > Planctomycetales > Planctomycetaceae > Schlesneria. The sequence continues at coordinate 8,743 of JAYTXB010001133.1, read as the reverse complement.
ACAACCAGCCTCGCCACAACGCGCGCAGCCGGAGCCAGCACAGCCTCGCCCATCAATGGCGATTGCAGATCGTGTCTCTCAGGGAGTGAAGGTCAAGTTGGGTTTACCACGCGGATCGAGTCCGCAGTTTGTCGAGGTCGCTCGCAAATGGGGCGTCGATTTCGAGCGGTACGACGATATTCGAGGCCAACACCGCTTGATCGAAGCGAATGGTGGTGGCGTGGCGATGCTCGACTATGACCAAGATGGTTCGCTCGATCTCTTCTTCACGAATGGATGTCGGTTGCCTCGAATCGAGGGTGACTCAACCCGCCTCAGTCCGCTCTTTCGCAACATCGATGCAGGACGAATGAGCGACGTGACCGTGATGAGTGGCCTAACACGGACGGGTTATTTTCAAGGCTGCGCTGTGGGAGACTTCGACAACGATGGTTTCGACGATCTCTACGTGTCGGCATTTCGCGGCAACGTCCTATGGCATAACTGCGGTGATGGAACGTTCGCAGATGTCACCGTGTCGGCCGGTGTGAGTGTCGATCGCTGGTGTTCGAGTGTCGCGTTCTCCGACTTGGATGGCGATGGAAACTTGGACTTGTTCGTCACCACGTATGTCGAGGCGAACGATGATCCGCCGAAGCTGTGCCGCGACTCATCGCATCCCGATGGCTTCGTGCAGTGCCCGCCGACGATGTTTGCGGGCGTCGATGATGTCCTACTCTGGAATGCTGGAAACGGTCACTTCGTCGATGAGACGGTTGAGGCAGGTATTGATGGTCGAGATGGCAAGGGACTGGGCGTGGTGGTGTTTGACTTCAACGGCGATCGAAAACCAGACGTGTTCGTCGCCAACGATGGGACTCCCGGGTTTCTGTACTTGAACGAAACGGCTGCCCAAGACGATGGGAACAATACGCTCGGTTCGAGGAAACTCCGATTTCGCGAGTACGGTGCGGAATTGGGGGTCGCGGTGAATGGACTCGGGATGGCCACGGCAGGAATGGGCGTGACAGCGGGTGACTACGACGGCGACGGCTGGTCAGACCTGTTCATCACCAACTTCCATCTCGAACCGAACACCCTGTTCCAGAACGTGCGTGGCGAGTACTTCACCGATGCCACATCGGCCTCAAAACTCGGTCCTCCCAGCCGACCGATGCTCGCGTTCGGGACGGAGCTCTTCGATTTCGATGGCGACGGTTGGCTCGACGTGATCGTTGCCAACGGCCACGTCGATGACCTGACGCCGGTCAGCAAGACTCCGTACCGAATGCCACCGCAACTGTTTCGCAACGATCGCCAAGGACACTTCGTGGATGAGTCGTCTCGCGCCGGAAGCTACTTCGCCAAAAGTTGGGTCGGACGCGGCTTGGCGGTCGGTGATCTCGATGGAGACGGCGATCAAGATGTGGCCGTGTCACACCAACGTGATTGTGTCGCCCTCTTGAGAAACGACACTGATGCCGGAAACGACTCGGTCTCATTCAGGCTGATCGGTGGTCCGACTTCAAATCGAAGCGCGATCGGTTCCACCGTTCACGCTCAGTGTGGAAGCCACCACCTGCGCCGAGAAATCGTCGGCGGAGGGAGCTTTCAGTCTTCGTCGTCTCGACAAATCCACATCGGATTGCTCGACGGTCAACCTGCGGACGAAGTCATCATCAACTGGCCTGATGGCACAACAACTCGACTCGGCTCGCTGGCTGCGGGGCGTTACGTGGTTGTGCAGTCGCACGGTCGATTACTCAGAGAAGTTGCCAAAGACAGGACTCAATAAGGCCGCCTCGCGCAATCGACGATGACCATCAATGACAAAACCGTTTGCGACGGCAAGCCCGAAGGCATCCATCGCAAACGGTTCGTTGATCGAATCAACTCAACAACGGTCAGGGCTTCAAGTCGAAGGGAATGCTGTTGGACTTCCCCTTTTCAACAGTCGCGGTCAGCCCGGATGAGTCAATCGAGTTGTACTTCTCGGGGATGAGGCTCTTGGCCTTGGGGGCTTCGGGAGCTTTTCCGCCTCCCATGTCCGCAGCCATTCCCATGGAAGCGACTCCATCTGTGGCCACAACAGTCACTTTGTAGCTGCCGGGAAGAGCTCCTTTGGCGGAGGCTGACACCGCCAAGGCATAGTTTCCGGAACTATCGATGGGTGAGGTTGCCCCTTTTCCCTTGGGATCGACGGGAACGAACAAGATCGTGCCCGTAGTGAGGGACTTCCCGGAGAGCGAGACCTTGCCAGTCACACTCACCAAATTGGGATCGATCCCTTTAATCTTCTCGCCACCACAACCGATTGCCACCAAGCCCATCATCAATCCACAAACACTTCGTACTGCATAAGCCCGCGTTTTCTTCATCGCTGATCCTCAATCAATAGGGGGTGCTATGAAAAGAGTCCAAGAGATGTTGCCATACTCTTGGACCGTGTTCGTCACAAAATTCGAGAACCTCTTGAGATCGACACCATCGAGATAAATCGCCTCGACACGTCTTCAATAAATCCTGAATCTTCGTCGCTCAAATCAATAATCACCTGGAGCGGTTCCGTCCGCTTTGTTGCCTAAGGTGGCGTAAGTTTGGAAGTCAACATTCTCGTTGATAAACCGAACGCGACCATCTGCAAACAGGAAGAAAGCGCCGCCGGAGTGAGGGCTACTGAACCCCATATTCTTCGTGTAGTTGTACGGGTTGGTCTTATCGAGGTTTGGAGAGTTCAACTTGACCGAAGTAATTCCCCCTTGGAAGTTCCAGCAGAAGGCACCGGCATGATAGAGGTACTCGGCGCGTCGTTCGCCGAGCATGATCGTGTTGCTGGTACCGTCTGTGATTTGAGCTATTCGAGTTGAAGTTGTGTTGCGTCCTCCGAAGATACCAGGGTTGGCAAAGGGGTTAGCGTTATTCCAATCGGTCCCGGAGCCATTGCACCATGCTGGCGCACCGGCCGATGTACAGTCTGTCGAAACCGTGTCGGAAAACTGAGTACCCGAGCAAGGGGCGTAAAACAATCCTTGAGTCGGGATGTTCCAGCTATCCCAAGCTGCTCCGTTGATCGCGACGCCATTCCCTGCGGTGGGGTTACTAGGGCAATTGAGCGCCGGAAAATTCTTTCGCCCAAGTAGCGTGTAATTTGTCGGTCCCCCAGGGGTCAACGGCGTGTTGTCGTTGTAATGCTTGTTGAAATTGAGCGCGCTGTAGAGTGGGGCTTGGTCGAAGTACGGCAACAGAAACTCGGTCATGCAGTGCGCTGGGCCGACCCAGTTTGTGACACCATTGACCACTGAACTGGAATACGGAAAGACGAGAGCCGTGTCGTGATAGTTGTGCAAGGCGAGGCCGAGTTGCTTCATGTTGTTGTTGCACTGGGTCCGACGGGCCGCTTCACGGGCCTGCTGGACTGCGGGCAACAGGAGTGCGATCAACACGGCAATGATGGCAATTACCACCAGCAGTTCGATCAGGGTGAATCCGAGTAACTTGCGACGCGATTTGAGCTTCAACATGTCCATCTCCTCAAAAACACAAAAACTAAAAAGGGAACTGCAGTTTCAATCGGTGCTGGTAAAGTCTACTTCCGTGCGTTGGAGTCTTGGCGAAATGAGAACGCAGCAACGGCTTTTGACTCAATGTTGCTCGACTTGAAAAACCTCACACTCAGCGCGGCTGCTGAACCGCTCACACGACGCATTCAAATCGACTTGCCCTTTGCGGGTCAATCAAACAATTTGCCTGCCCTCCCCACTCGATCAACTTTGGCAGGTTGGCGGATGCAATCCTTGCATCTTGTGAACACGATTGGATCTCTCGGCACTTTCAGCGGCAGGTTGTTATACCTCACGCGGAAGGAAGTGAGACGTTTAGCCGCGCGTGCTTGACGTTTCAGCCCGATTCTTCGATCAACTTGCGGGGCGTTGCCCACGCGGTTGAACAATGCAAATGTTTCAGTTGGACCCGTGAGAGGTATAAAACGCTGGACGCCCCCGCCAATCAGTAATCTGGTTGGCAACTACAATGCCCAGAGTTTGGAAAGCCCCGATTTGAAATACGCCAACCGCGATCAGCAAGGCATTTCGGGTGCCGAGATCAGCCCCTCGCTATCGGGCCTAGAGTGGAAACGCATGTCACATTCATTCATTCAGAGACTCCTCATGGTGTGTGTGGTGGGAATATTCATGCCAGGGTGTGGCCGGGGTAGTTCGGGAGTCGGTAGTCCCAAGTTGGCAAACCAATTCGCTACAGCAGTTTACTCAAAAGAGCAGAAGAATGCCGCGACGATCTTCTTCCGGGATCGAACGGCGGAGTCTGGAGTCCTCTTCGCCTACCACAACGACGAATCAGCGGGACGGTTTGCAATCCTCGAATCCATGGGAGGAGGCGTTGGTCTGCTCGATTACGACGGTGATGGTCGGTCAGATTTGTTTTTTTCAGGAGGCGGCAGGTATTCCGGCGACGCGATCATTGGGACGCGGTGTGGGCTGTTCCGAAATCGAGGTGACTGGACCTTTGATGACGTGACCGTCGGTTCCGGATCTGGTTCCTCAGCACACTACAGTCATGGGGTCGCCATGGCAGATTGTGATGAAGACGGGTTTGCAGACACACTCGTCACAGGCTACGGAGGAGTCTCCCTCTATCGGAACAACGGCGATGGGACTTTCGTGGAAAGAGCGCTGGCTGCGGGGCTGAACGATGAGCTGTGGAGCATTAGTGCCGGTTGGGGAGATTTCGACGGTGACGGTGCCCTCGATCTTTACCTAGTTCACTACGTGGATTGGTCCGTTCAGAAAAATCCGATTTGCAGCAACTCCAACGGGCATCGCGATGTTTGCCCGCCACAGCAATATGAGCCGCTGCCCGATGCGGTCTACTTCGGGAACGGTGACGGAACGTTCCGTGATGGGACGCGTGAGGCGGGCTTGCGTTCAGACGGCAAGGGGATCGGCGTCGTCCTCGCGGACATGGACGTGGATGGAGACATCGACATCTACGTGGCAAACGACACGGTTCCCAATTTCTTGTATCGCAATGATGGGCACGGGCACTTTGAAGATGCCTCGCTGCTCAGCGGGACGGCGGTCAGTGATCGAGGAACTCCCGACGCGAGCATGGGGACCGATGTGGGCGACTTCGACCTCGACGGTCTCCCCGATCTGTGGGTCGGCAACTATGAGCGAGAGACGTTCGCTCTGTATCGCAACCAAGGGAACTGCATGTTTCGTCACGTCAGCGAATCGACCGGCATCGCCGCATTGGGAGCGAACTACGTTGCGTGGGGGACGCGCTTTCTCGATGTCGATCTGGATGGAGACGAAGACCTTGTCGTGTCCAACGGCCACGCGATTCGATTTCCCACGGAGGCACCAGTCCGGCAGCGGCCACTACTGTTGGAGAACGTCGATGGCCGGCGATTCGTCGATGTGGCTACTCAATCTCAAGGCTACCTGTCGGAGCCACATGCAGGGCGTGGTCTCGCGACGGGCGACTTGGATGGTGACGGTGATGAAGATGTCGTCTTCTCGAACTTGAACGAGCCGGTCGCAATCCTTTCAAACGAAACGACAAGCCAAGGGAATTGGCTCGCGATCCGAATCATTGGCCGCGACTCGTGCCGATCAGCGATCGGATCGACAGCAGTGGCAACGATTGGTAATCGGAAGTTACTGCGTCAAATTCGCGGCGGATCAAGCTACGCCTCGTCGAGCGATCCGACTCTGCACTTCGGCTGTGGCTCGGTGAAAGTTGTCGATGAACTCACGGTTCGCTGGCCATCGGGGCGGACGGTCACACTGACCCATGTTCCATGCAACCGTCGCCTCACGATTGTGGAACCGCGAGACTCTAATCCACCGCTTGGCGAGTTAAGGCAATAGGACCATCGCCACAAATGGAAGACGCGCGAGACGCATCACTTCGGCAAGTTATGCCCCTCGTGGTCTAGGATGAGACGTTTAGCCGCCACGCCAACGGCGTGCGTGCCATCCACTGGTCGCCCGCATCGACACCCACGCCGATGGCGTTGGGGCTAAACGTGAAAACGTCTCAGGTCCGACTGCGCGAGGTCTAGTCTTGCCAGCGATCATGGGCTGGTGCGACGCAGTTCGGCCGCGACGGATTCCAGCTCGCGACGAGCCGTGGCGTGAGTCGGTTCGAGGATCAGTGTCACTTGCAGGTCTCTTCGACGTTTGTTGAGGCTATCGAGTTGCGACTGCTGGTCCAGCATCTGTCATCCATCAGGAGAGTGGCCGTGCAGGGCAAAGACTGTCGCCGTGGCCAGCCGATCATCGCGGGAGCGGACTTGGAGTTTGGCAGCCGCAACCAGTCGCGTCTCGGCCAGCTCGTAGTTCCCGGTTTCCATCGCCAGCAGCCCGGCTTCTCTCAGGACTGCATGGGCGGGATTGGGACGGCTGAGTGGCTCCCTCAACAGTTGCTCGGCGGCACTCCATTTTCCCAGTTGCCGGAGACTCTGCGCGGCCCCGACACGAGCGCGGATTGACTGAGAGTTTTCGCGAAGTGCCAGTTTGAAATGGTGCAACGCTACGCGAGGTTGATGAAGTTCGAGTAACAGTTCGGACACACTTTCTCTCGCCAATTCGTGATGGGGATAGACAGCCAGGAACGTCAAGAACGCCGTTCGTGCTTGATCGAGATCGCCTCGCAATTGCGAGGCGGCTCCCCGGTAGTACGTGATGTCTACCGCCTGTGGATGAAGCGTGGTCCATGCTGCGAGGACTTCATCGGCCTGAAAGGAATTCTGCCGGACGAGGTATCCACGCACGAATGCCTCGGCCACGTCATCGGCGTTGACGCTCGCCATCAGAAGTCGCTTCAACTGGCCTTCGGCATCACGATCGAACTGCCCGGACTGGATTCGCATCAGTTCGCGTTCTTGAGCGAGTCGTGGATCCTTGGGGCTGGTGGCAGCAAGCTGCTCGACTCGTGTTGTCCATGCGCCGTGGTCTCCGCGCCGCCGAAGGCATCGTGCGGCCAGCCAGTGGGAATTGAGACTCCAAGGCGCGAGCCGTTGAGACCACGACAACCATTGAACCGCCTGTGTGAGTCGCCCCTGCGATGCCGCTCGTTGTGCGAACCACCCAATGAACGGGCCGGAAAGCAGTTCGCCGGCAATCCCAACGAGCAGGACAATCACCATGAAACTCAACCATGAGCGGTGAGCCTCGTGGTTCGACCGAGATGCTACAGCCGCAGGTTGTGGGTTGGTTCCGTTGACTGGCCTCACGATGTTTCGTTCCCTCTAGTGCAGCATCCGACGCGAACTACTACGGCAGCGAAGGTGACTTTGGCGAGCGTCTTCTTGAATCTCAACCTCGCCGTTCAAAGAGTGGAGATGAATCGGAATGCAATGACGCTCCAAGATCGTCGTCGAACTCGTTCAGGCGACTCACAATTGAGATTTTCGCGTGCCGCGAAGACTCTTGAGGACAACGTCGATTCACCACCCGGCCCCTCCCCTTCAAGGCCGGGGCGAGGAGATCAGAGTCGGCTCCTTCTAGGTTTTGGGTCGCGGAGCTTCGTTTGATTCGGGATTCAAGCTCGGCTCTTGGGTTGCGGGTTTCCCGCGCTGGGCACCGCGTGGCCGACTCATGGTCATTTCACCGTTTGTCGAATAGCATCAAGTGCGAGGCTGTTGAATCAACATGATTGTCCCGACGAATCCGACTCGAATGTCCATCACTGAGATTCGCTTCATTACCGTTGCCGCGTTCGTTCCATTCGTCATGACATGTGCGGGATGCTTGAATGAAACGGGATGCTTGAACGAAACGAGCGCCGCACAGACCGCCAGCGAAGCGACGTCTGTCAGTTCACCATCCCCGCTTGCCGTCATCCATGAACCGTATTGCATCGAGATCACCGGGCATGACTATCGCTGGGATGTTCGGTATCCCGGTGATGATGGGAAGCTGGGCACTGCGGACGATGTACTCACCGTTCGCAACGTCCATGTTCCGCAAGAGACCGACGTGGTACTGGTGTTAAAGAGTGTGGACTACGTGTACGTGATGGCGTTGCCTCAGTTTGAATTGAAAGAGATGGCAATTCCCTCACTGGAGTTTCGGATGGCATTTCGCCCGATCACTGCGGGACAGTTCGCCTTGCTGGGTGACGAACTCTGTGGCGACCCGCATCCAGAATTGAAGGGGCACCTGATCGTCGAGCCACGTGACGCCTTTCTCACTTGGCTCAAACAGCAAAGCCAAACGCCGCTTCCGAACGCCGCTCAATGAGACATCGTCGTGAGTATCCTTTGGAGCGGCACACCAACAACTCTCCGAATGTTTGTAAAATTCACGGTGCATCGGGTTTCGTAAGGCCCCGGACTCCGCGTGCCAAAGTCCGGAGCCTTACGAAACTCGGCTCACTAAATCCCCCAACTGAAATAATGCTCCAGTCCTTAATCAGCACAAAGAACCCGCCCATGATACCCGGACTCCAGAACACTGACCGAGTCGGCCACGCAACTCACCGACGTTGGGGTTTCAATTACCTCGTCCTACTGACACTCGTCAGCATGGTTGCGTGTGATCGACAGTCGTCCAAACCAACCGAGCCTGTTGCCAATCAGACGGGGGCGCGGCCTGTCACACCGGACATGACAAAACCAGAAACCAGACTGCCGGACACGAACTCCACAGAACCGGGAGCGGGCAACGGTAAACAACCGGTTGCGAACGCTGCCTCGAAATCGCAGCCGCCAGCCGTGCTGCTCGATGCGCCCGAGTTCGCG
>JAYTXB010001132.1:0-2695 GCA_043743205.1 Schlesneria sp. | reverse complement strand
CCCAGGGCGGCGCTCACGGTGTTCGCTGGCCCTGGGCTGGTCTCCGAGGCCCCGTTGGGGCGAAGACGACTTCAATCCTCAAATATCGCAACTTCTATACCTCGCGCGGCGACGAGTGATGTGTTTTAGGCGAGCCGCATGCCGTAAGGGTTTCCTGCGGCGATCAAGAACCCTTACGGCGTGCGGCTCGCCAAGGCCTCATTCGTGACCGCGCGAGGTATAAAAGCGCGAGCGAGGGCGGAGAGCAGGACTGCCTCGCGCACGCAGCGGGTCGGTGGCGAACAGGTGGTCGCAATTCGTCTCAGGGCTGTTCCACGGTGACGGCCACGTCACCGCGATTGTCGGTCAATGAATTCCAAGTGTCGTTCAGTCGCAAGTAGAGCGTTCCAGTATGAGGGGCGACGAATGTCAGGCCACGTCCGATCTCAAATACTTTTTGCATGGATGCCGCGTCGCGCGGCAAGGACTCCGGCTCGTGATCTAGGCAACCGAGCAGTTGTCCGAGTGGTCGGCCGTCAAAGTAACGGAAGGTGATTCCTTGCGGCTCACTGATCCACGGCTTCGGCAACTCGGCCAGCGTGAATCGGCCCTCAGACGCGATCTTGTAAGTTTGTCCCGCTTCCATCCGCACGCCGCTCGATTGCCAACCTCGACCGGCCGCGATGTCGCAACGGCGTGCAGGCTGTTCACGCACGAGGAGGGTGCCTGATCGAAAGTCGATGGCGGCGCGAGTCGCCTCGTATCCGTACTGCAGGTTCTGGGAGAAAAGCTTCCATTCGGTATTCAGTTCTCGCTCGAACTGTTGGAACAGCGCCGTGAACTCACGGCGAAAGGCGTGGCCCTGATCGAGCGATCCCAATTTGCGAAACGGCTCGCGGTAACGGGGATGAGCGTCCAAAAACTGGCACAGTCCCCACGACCACGCATACGGCACCGGCTTCAGAAAATCGGTCGGCTCCCAAGCGGTGATCTCTGAGATGGACCGGCTCTGTTTGTCGGCGAATTCATTGCGAATCGCGGTGATGCGGCCCCAGCCAGCGAACTCATTGGGCGAGGTCGGCATGACGCGAAACCGCACCGCACCGTCCTGCTGAATCTGATGCGTCGCGAAGTACTCGGCCATCCCTTCGATGTACCAGACCGGCGGTGCGACACCCGACAGGATTGTCATGAAGCAGTGAGTCGCTTCATGAAGGAGCAGATGCCGACGGAAGTAGTCAAACTTTTGCTCGCGCAGCCAGAACTCGTGGCGGCGATGACGACCATGCTCAAACATCGGCAGGTTCTCGGGGACGAGGCCCGCCTCACGAAAGAGGCTCTCATCCCGGATGAGGTAGCCGGTCAACTGAAACGTCGAGCCATCCCGCGCTGCCGGCAATTCGCCGAAGTATTCGACCCACGCGAGGTACACCGCATCAACCAAGGGCGGCAGAGTCCGAGCGATCTCCGCATCAATGTCGGTGTAAAGTTTGAGTCGCTCGGATTCGTAAACGCGAATCCCCGCCTCCGCCAGTTGCGCGTCATCGTGCTGCTGGCGGAGATCGTCGGGCCGATAAATGGGTTGTGGCGTTGGCTGGCTGGCTGAGGGAGTTTGTTCATGTTGCGCCCCCGCAGGACGTTTCGTTTGTTGTCGAGGCTCCCGTAGTGGGGCGGGCTTCTCGGGCGGGTTGGAATCGGCCGCGCGTCGATCACCATTGCAACCGATGAGCAATAGCCAGACGCCCAACAGGAATCGTCGGACCGCCAATCGAACCTGGACGGACGAGGGAAAGCACTGCGGCCAAGCGATCGGAGGATGGGCACTCTGGCCCGTCCAAACTTTGGCCCAACGTGTTGTCCGACGAAAACCGGACGGGCCAGAGTGCCCATCTTCCGATGCGAACTTTTGTGATCGAACGAGTTCTCTGCACACGAAACACCTCCGATCATCACCTCGACAGTCAAGGAGCTTCACCAAGTCTCACGAGGTTATGACATTCCCGGATTGTCGTCGCACTCGAGACGCGGACAACTCATCTTGTCGCGTTTTGGAGAATCGACTATCTGTCCCGCCCGCTCGGGAGCCGCTTCGGTCAGAAGTTGGCTCACGTCGTCATCTCTTCACTTCCCATCGTTCCCGACTTGAGTCTGCTTGTGTCACCGGCCGACGGTGCGACTACAGGCTTCCGTGCGAGAAAGTTCAACCATGCAGCATGCCAATCGCGACAGAGCCTGCCGCTGCTGGTCGCTCTCGTGCGCCCTGATTGTGGGCGTGGCGATGGGACTCGGCAGCGAAGTGGCTCTCGCTCAACCTGCGTCCGGCGATCCGTTCATGGATGCGCCGAGCCGCCAAGGGATTAAGCTTCCGTCGGCTGCTCGATCCAAGTCGATCCGTCAAATTTCCGCTGACGGTGCGGGACTCGACGCCGTCACCTCCACTGGCAACAACACCCCGGATACTCCTTTCACGCTCGATGAGCCATTGGCTGAAGTGAAAGTTGAGGGGAATACCACAATCCCCAATTCCGAAATTGCACGTCACATCAAGACTCGTCCCGGGCGACCTGTCACAGCGAAGCAGATCAAAGACGACGTGGATGCTCTCGTCAGAACGCGTTGGTTTGCCAATGTCGAGCCGTCCATTCGACGGACGGATGATGGCAACATCCTCGTGTTCCGCGTGCTGGAACGTCCCATCGTGAAGCGGGTCGAGTAC
>JAYTXB010001131.1:0-8734 GCA_043743205.1 Schlesneria sp. | reverse complement strand
TTGGCTCTCGAACTGATCTCGCACGTCGATGGTCGCATCAACGTCGATAGCCTGAGGTCGTTCATCTCGGCCTATCAGCAGGAACGGCATCTGAAGTTGGGCGAACTCTGGGCCTTTCCGATCATGATTCGGCAAGCCCTGATCGAGAACCTGCGCAGGGTCGCGGCTCGGATCGCGACGGGAACGCGGGACCGTGGCTTGGCCACTCAATGGGCCGACTGTTTCATCGCCAGCGCCGAGAAATGCCCGGCAAATCTGGTTCTCGACGTGGCTGACATGGCTCGCCCCAATCCGCCCCTGTCGTGCGCCTTCGTGGCGGAGATGGCTCGACGACTGCAAGGTCAAAGCCCGGCATTGGCGTTCCCGCTGACGTGGATCGAACAGCGTCTTTCCGAACAGGGGCAAACCATCGAGCATATGGTCCAGCAAGAAAGCCAGGACCAATCCGTTAACCAAGTCTCCATCGGGAACAGCATCAACAGCCTGCGCGAGCTGGATGCGATTGATTGGAAGGAGTTCGTCGAAACGCTGAGCGTCGTGGAACAGACGTTGCTCGGCGATCCGGCTGACGTTTATGGCCGCATGGATTTCCAAACGCGCGACGAGTATCGCCACGTCATCGAAGCCGTTGCCAAACGAAGCACGTTGACCGAACACGAAGTGGCGCGAGTGGCCGTCCAACTCGCCAAGCAGAACGCCGTTCTCAAGGGAGTCGCGCATCGCACGGTTCACGTGGGCTTCTTTCTGGTCGATAAGGGGCTACCGGAACTCGAAGCGGCGACGCGCATGAGACGCTCGCTGGTTGCCAGCATCGGCCGGATCGTGCGCATGGCTCCACTGACAATCTATGTTGGCGGGATCGTGCTGGTCGCGGCAGTGGTCACGGCCAGTCTGCTCGAACGGGCGGGGGACAACGGGCCGGTTGGTTGGCTCACAGCGATCCTGTTGTTTGTTGGGGCCAGTCATCTCGGAGTCGGCCTGGTCAACTGGCTGGTGACGCTGCTGGCGCGGCCGCATCGGTTGCCTCGGCTCGATTTCTCGAAGGGGATTCCCGGTGAGTTCACGACGTTGGTTGTCGTGCCGACGATGCTCATCAGCCCGCGCAACATCAGCCGTTTGCTGGAGGCATTGGAAGTCCGCTACCTCGCGAATCGGGATGAGAACCTGCGATTCGGTTTACTGACTGACTTTCGCGATGCGTCCCAACAAGTGCTGCCGGAAGACGAGTCGCTGCTGCAACTGGCCGCAGCGGGGATCAACGCACTCAATCAGAAAGTGGCTGATCGTGCGACCACTTCCAATCTCGCGGAGACGAGTTTCAACGATGAAGAACCCGCAGACATCTTCTTCTTGTTCCATCGTCCGCGCTGCTGGAATGCTCAGGAACAAGTCTGGATGGGCTACGAGCGAAAACGCGGAAAGCTCGGTGATCTCAACGCGCTGTTGCGTGATCACGTGCGAGATCCGTTTGCTCTGATCGTGGGCGACACGTCGTCGCTCGCGGACGTGAAGTACGTCATCACGCTCGACACTGACACGCTGCTGCCGCGTGATGCCGCACGGCAACTCGTCGGCACGCTGGCTCACGTCCTCAATCAGCCGGTCGTCGATCCCCGGAGCAAGATCGTCATCGAGGGCTACGGAATCTTGCAGCCGGGGGTCGCGATCCATTTGGAAAAGGGGAGTCCGTCTTGGTTTGTGCGGCTCTGTGGCGGTGAACCGGGCGTGGACCCGTACACGCGCGCGATGTCCGATGTCTATCAAGACTTGTTCCACGAAGGGTCGTTCATCGGCAAGGGGATTTATGACGTGGACGCCTTTTCCCTCACGATGGAGTGGCGGTTTCCCGAGAATCAAATCCTCAGCCATGACCTGCTGGAGGGCTGTTACGCACGGTCGGGCCTCGTCAGTGATGTTCATGTCTATGAGAACTATCCGTCGCGGTATGACTCGGATGTCAGTCGGCGACATCGCTGGATTCGAGGCGATTGGCAGATCGCCGGTTGGCTGCTGCCGTTCGTGGCGAGTCTCAACGGTGAGTCCGCTCGCAATCCGATCAGCCTGCTTTCGTGCTGGAAGATTTTCGACAACCTGCGTCGCAGCGTCGTTCCATCCGCGCTAACGCTGGTGCTGCTGCTCGGCTGGTTGGCGCTGCCTCCCGCGTGGGTCTGGACAGGCGTCGTCGTCGGGATCGTGCTGATTCCCAACGTCTGCATGTCGCTGTTCGCACTGTTTCGGAAGGCGGTCGATCTGCCGCTCACGACTCACTTGAGTTCCATCGCCAGCGGGCTTTGCCTGAGCATGACTCAGGCCATGTTGACCATCGTCTTCCTCCCGTATGAGGCGTACTTCAGCGCGGATGCCATCGTGCGCACCGGCGTGAGAATGCTCTACTCGCGTCAGCGGATGCTGGAATGGAAGACCGCCAGCGACGCCGAACGTGAAGGTGGCAACGATGTCGTCGGCAGCTATCGGACGATGTGGTTCGCGCCGGTTTTGGCTGCGATGACAACTCTCGTGCTGATGCTCTGTCGGCCCGAGGCGGTCTGGGCCGCATCGCCACTACTGGGGCTATGGCTGCTGGCTCCGTTCATCGCGTGGAAGATCAGTCAGCCCGCTCGTGCGCGCGACGTTCAACTGACGCCACAACAAACGGTCTTTGTGCATCGCCTCTCGCGCCGCACATGGCGGTTCTTCGAGAAGTTCATCGGTCCCGAAGACAATTGGCTACCGCCGGACAACTTCCAGGAATACCCCGTCGCGGTGATCGCTCATCGCACGTCACCGACCAACCTCGGCATGTCGCTACTGGCGAATCTGGGAGCCTATGACTTCGGTTACATCACGGCAGGCCAGTTGATCGACCGTTGCCGCAACGCGATGGAGTCGATGGACAAGCTCGAACGATTTCACGGCCACTTTTTGAATTGGTACGACACACAATCGTTGCTGCCGCTCGCCCCCAAATACGTCTCGACGGTCGATAGCGGAAATCTTGCGGCGCACCTTCTAACACTGCGTTGCGGTCTGCTGGAAGTCATCGACCAGAAGCTAGTGACAGCGCGGTTGTGGGACTCATTGAACGTGACGCGGCTGTCGTTGGAAGAGGCTGCGACGGCCAAGACCTCCATCATTAAAACCGCCACCGCGAAGACCTCCGAAGTCTCGAAGACTTCGGGGATATCACGTGCTGATATCTCACGCGCTGCAGACAACGTGCTGAAGCTGCTACATCGCGACGGCGGGCTGCCCTCATTGCCGACGAAACTGTCGCTGGTCTACGGCTTTCTCGGTGAATTGCAGACGGCGGCGCAGGAGGGGGCCGCGCGGGTGATCGAGTCCGACCCGTCGGAACAATCGAATTCCCTGCACGCGCTCGAACAACAGTGCCGAGACCAACGGACCGACCTGCTGTTGATCGCTCCGTGGCTCGCACTTACCGCCGCACCTCCAGAACTCTGGCCGCAAGACTCGCGCGAGCCACAGCCACACCTTCAGTCCCTCCAAGAACTGCTGCGGACTCTGGATGACATCCCCACGCTGCGCGATGTCGCCGGGTTTGATGGCAAACAAGTGTCCGTCCTCGATTCCATTTTGAGTGGCCTCGTCACCCATCGCGACGAGACCGCGCAGGACGATGATCGACGACTGGCTCGCGAGTGGCTGGTTCAACTTCGCGCGTCGATCCACAGTGCGAGCCAGCACGCTCGCGCGAGAATCCTCGCCCTCGAACAGCGTGCCCTGCATTGCGGCGAATTGGCGGACTGCGAGTTCGACTTTCTGTATTGCCCCTCAAGGCGACTGCTGGCCATTGGCTACAACGTCAGCGAACGACATCGCGACGGGAGCTTCTACGATCTGCTTGCATCGGAAGCGCGGCTCGCCAGCTACATCGCGATTGCTCAAGGGCAACTGGGACAGGAACACTGGTTCGCACTGGGGCGACTGCTCACCACTTCGAACGGTCAGCAATCGCTGCTGTCGTGGAGCGGCTCGATGTTCGAGTACCTGATGCCGCTGCTCGTGATGCCGACTTACCAGAACACACTGCTCGATCAGACGTATCAGGCGGTCATCGACCGGCAGATTCAATATGGCCGCCAGCGCGGCATTCCGTGGGGCGTTTCGGAATCGGGATACAATGCCACGGACACTCATTTGAACTACCAGTACCGGGCGTTTGGCGTTCCCGGCCTGGGCTTCAAGCGGGGACTGGCCGACGATCTCGTGATCGCTCCGTATGCGACCGCGATGGCTTTGATGGTCGCGTGTGACAGGGCTTGTGCGAATTTACAAGTCATGGCGACTCGTGGCTTCTTGGGAGAATATGGCTTTTACGAAGCGGTCGATTACACGTCGTCGCGACTCTCACGCGGACAACCTCACGCCGTCATCCGCTCATATATGGCGCACCATCAGGGGATGAGCTTCCTCTCGTTCGCGTACTTGCTGCTGAACCGCCCGATGCAGCAGCGGTTTGAGTCCGATCGGAACTTTCAGGCGATCGACCTGTTGTTGCAGGAACGGATTCCAAAGATCGCGCCGTTCTATCCCCACGCGACGGAAGCCTCCGAAACTCACAAGTCGGTCGATGAACGAGACGCCTTGATCCGCGTGTTCACCTCACCGCAAACGCCGGTTCCCGAAGTCCATCTCCTGTCGAACGGTCGCTATCACGTCATGGTGACGAACGCGGGGGGAGGCTACAGCCAGTGGAAGGGACTGGCGGTGACTCGTTGGCGCGAAGATGCCACGCGCGACAACACGGGCAACTTCTGTTACGTCCGCGACGTGACGAGTGGCGACGTGTGGTCCACCACTCACCAACCGTCATTGAAACCGGCGAAGAAGTACGAGGCGATCTTTTCTCAAGCTCGTGCCGAATACCGGCGACGCGACGGCGATATCCGGATGCATACGGAGATTGCCGTCTCGCCCGAAGACGACATCGAAATCCGGCGCAGCACGATCACGAACCGCGCAAAGGTTTCTCGCACGATTGAGCTGACCAGCTATGCCGAAGTGGTTCTCGCTCCAGCCGCCGCCGACGCCACGCATCCGGCCTTTTCCAATCTGTTCGTGCAAACGGAAATCGTTGAAGACCGACACGTGATCCTCTGTACGCGACGGCCCCGTTCGCACCAGGAACACCCGCCTTGGATGCTGCATCTGATGGCCGTGCGCGGCGGTGCGACGGGTGAGATGTCGTTTGAAACGGATCGCCTGAAGTTTCTGGGGCGAGGCCGCACGGTGGCCGATCCGGCAGCGATGAGTCTCTCCGGCAAGTTGTCGAACACCGTCGGTTCGGTCCTCGATCCGATCGTCTCGATCCGTTACTCCCTGACGCTGGCTCCGGACGAAACGGTCATCTTCGATCTCGTCACCGGCATGGCCGACACGCGCGAAGCTTCGCTCGTGCTGATCGACAAGTATCACGATCGGCATCTGGCGGATCGCGTCTTCGATATGGCGTGGACACACGGACAAGTCGATCTGCGCCAGCTCAATGCCACCGAAGCGGACGCTCAGCTTTACGGACGGCTGGCCAGCTCGATCGTGTATGCCAATGCGGCCCGTCGAGCGAACCCGGCGATCCTGGCGAAGAACACGCGCGGGCAGTCGGGACTCTGGGGACACGGCATCTCCGGCGACTTGCCGATCGTGCTGCTGCGCATCGGCGACGCCGAGAAAATTGATCTCGTCCGGCAACTCGTCCAGGCGCACGCCTACTGGCGACTGAAGGGACTGGCGGTCGATCTGGTCATCTGGAACGAAGACCATTCCGGCTATCGTCAGATGTTGCAGGACTCGATGATCGGAATGATCTCGGCCGGGACGGAAGCTCAGACGCTTGATCGACCGGGCGGTATCTTCGTCCGTCGCGCCGAGCAGATGTCGGACGAAGACCGCGTGCTGCTGCAAACGGTGGCGCGCGCGATCATCGTCGATACGGACGGAACGCTGGCCGAGCAGGTTGAACGGCGGATGCGCACGGACATCAAGATTCCCGAGCTGATCCCGAGCCGCCTGCGTCGCGCTGATGTCATTCCCGACAAGGACATGGTTCGACAAGACCTCACGTTTTTCAACGGCCTCGGCGGCTTCACGCCCGACGGACACGAGTACGTGATTCGCATGGCACCGGGCCAAATCACACCCGCGCCGTGGGTGAATGTGCTGGCGAACAAGTATTTCGGAACGGTCGTGACCGAAGGAGGCGGAGCTTACACGTGGTGTGAGAACGCCCACGAGTTTCGGCTCACCCCCTGGTACAACGACCCCGTCAGCGACTCCAGCGGCGAAGCGTTCTAT
Organism: Schlesneria sp.; assembly: GCA_043743205.1. Classification (GTDB taxonomy): domain Bacteria; phylum Planctomycetota; class Planctomycetia; order Planctomycetales; family Planctomycetaceae; genus Schlesneria. The sequence continues at coordinate 2,422 of JAYTXB010001131.1, read as the reverse complement.
CTGCGCGATGAAGAGAGCGGCCAGTTCTGGTCGCCGACGCCGCGACCGGCGACCGGCAACAGGCCCTACGTCTGCCGACACGGCTTCGGATACAGCGTGTTCGAGCATACGGAGAGTGGCATAACGACCGAGTTGTGGATTTACGTGGCGATGGATGCGCCGGTGAAGTTCGCCGTGTTGAAAGTTAAGAATACATCCGGTCGCTCGCGACGACTCTCGGCCACCGCGTACTACGAATGGGTCTTGGGCGAGATGCGATCGAAGTCGTTGATGCATGTCGTCACGGAAGTCGATCCGAAATGCGGAGCCGTGCTGGCACGCAACCCCTTCAGTACCGAGTTCCCCGAGCGCATCGCGTTCGTCGATGTCCACGATTCCAATCGCAGCGTGACCGGGGATCGAGCGGAGTTCCTCGGTCGCAACGGCACGTTGGCCAAACCGGCGGCTATGTCGCGGACACGCCTGTCGGGCAAAGTCGGCGCGGGCCTCGATCCCTGCGCGGCACTTCAAGTTCCGTTCGATCTCGCTGACGGACGCGAACGTGAGATCGTCTTCACGCTGGGATTGGGCCGCGATATCGACGATGTGCGTGAGTTAGTCCAACGGTTCCGAGGGACCGAGAATGCTCGTCGCGCGCTGGAAGGTGTGTGGGGATTCTGGAACCGAACGCTCGGTGCGGTTCACGTCGAGACCCCCGATCCGGCCGTCAACCTGATGGCCAATGGTTGGCTGCTCTATCAAACGTTGTCGTGCCGATTCTGGGGCCGCACCGGCTACTACCAATCGGGCGGCGCGTTCGGCTTTCGCGACCAGTTGCAAGATGTTTCGGCCCTCCTGCACACGGAACCGCGACTCATTCGCGAGCATCTGCTGCTCTGTGCGGCTCACCAGTTTCCGAAAGGGGACGTGCAGCATTGGTGGCATCCGCCGGTCGGTCGCGGTGTGCGCACTCACTTCACCGACGACTTCCTGTGGCTGCCACTCATCACCTGTCGGTACGTCACCGGGACCGGTGATACCGGCATCCTGGATGAGTCCGTGCCGTTTATAGAAGGACGCGCAGTCAATCCGGAGGAAGACGCCTATTACGATCTGCCACTGCGGTCAGACGAGTCGGCCACCTTGTATGACCACTGTGTGCGAGCCATCACCAACGGCTTGAAGTTTGGATCACACGGACTGCCGCTGATCGGTTGCGGTGACTGGAACGATGGCATGAATCTCGTCGGTGAAGAGGGCCGAGGCGAAAGCGTCTGGCTGGCCTTCTTCCTCTATGAGATCCTCCAGAAGTTCTCGGCGGTGGCACGTGCGCGCAATGATCACGCGTTTGCAGGACACTGTCTGACGGAGGCCGCTCGCCTGCGTGAGAACATCGAACAGAATGCGTGGGACGGCGAGTGGTATCGTCGCGCCTACTTCGACAACGGCGAACCGCTTGGTGCCGCCAGCAACAGCGAATGCCAGATTGACTCACTGCCACAGAGCTGGTCGATTCTGTCGAGAGCGGGCGATCCCGAACGATCTCGGATCGCGATGGAAGCGGTCGATCGTCGCCTCGTCCGCCGAGACAGCGCGCTGATTCAACTCTTCGATCCGCCGTTCGATAAGTCCGAACTCGACCCCGGCTATATCAAAGGTTACGTCCCCGGCGTTCGAGAAAACGGCGGGCAATATACTCACGCCGCCATTTGGACGGTCATGGCCTTCGCCGAGATGGGCGATCATCGACGGGCGTGGGAATTGTTCGCGATGATCAACCCGATCAATCACGGTTCGACACCACAACAAATCGCCACGTACAAGGTCGAACCCTACGTCGTGGCCGCCGATGTCTACGCCGTCGCACCACACACGGGTCGAGGCGGCTGGACCTGGTACACCGGTTCGGCAAGCTGGATGTATCGCCTCACTCTCGAATCGCTCCTCGGCGTCCAGCTCGAAGTCGACAAACTCCGCCTCACGCCGTGCCTACCCGCCGATTGGAAGTCCTTCAAACTCCACTACCGCTATCGAGAAACCCGGTACCACATCACCGTCCTGCAACCTCAGTCGAGCAGCACCGTGAAGCGAGTCACCGTGGATGGCATCGTTCAAACCGAGACTTTCATCCCGCTCAGAGACGACTACCAAGAGCATCAGGTCGAAGTGGAGTTGGGATGACGACGGGCGCATCAATCACTGTTGTAAGCTCGACTTTTGCCATCTCATTTGGACTGCGGCAATTGATTGCCGCTTTCCTTTCTCGCTTCGGATTGATTTTTGGAAGACTGGCCTGTGTTGGGGCATTCCAGAATGCGGAGAGAAACCGAGAAATGAAAGCGGTGATCAATCCCCGCACTCCAAAGGTGGCAAAAGTCGAGCTTAGGACCGGCGCATCAACAACTGGCGGTATCAATCTGATGACGCCAGTTGTTGATGCGCC
>JAYTXB010001130.1:0-10260 GCA_043743205.1 Schlesneria sp. | reverse complement strand
AGCTGCCACAGATACCGCAGCGCGTTGTGAAAGACTCCCAAGGCGTGCTCGAACCGCGTGTGAGTCGCTCCCGGATAGATGCGTCCCGCCAGCCCGAGCTGTGTGATGTGCCGCAGTCGCTGAAACTCGGCCGTATCGACGAGCGAACGGACTCGCGCCGTAAATGGCACGTCCTGTCCCGTCGGAATGCGCACGATCGGCCCTCCCGCCTGATGGTCCGAAAGCTCGGGAATGGAACTGTAAGGATGAGTCATGCCACGGTGCTCTTCTTCGTTTTGGACTCGGTTTCAATTCGTCCACTCGGGGCGACTCCGCTCGGAAAGAAACGCCGCGTGGCCCCGTCGTCGAGAGGTTGTGGTCAACGCACTCGGCAGGACGACCGTCGCGGAATCTAGCGGTTGAGACGTTCATGGCACAGGCTGACGACCGCAGCGACAGGACCGTAAGGACGCGACAAACGGGAGCAGGATTTATTTGTTGTCGCGTTGAGTCCGACGGTCGATGACTTGAGATCAGGACTCGGAAACGCTGGCGACGTGCCTTGAGTCAGGCTTCTAGCGCGACGCGACTGCCACAGGCAACTTGCCCAGACGAAGCAATCAGCACGCTTGGCCAAGTCGAGACGGCTCAGCTCGCTTCGCCTGAGGTCCGCTGCCGCTCGCTGGATTACAACTGCGAAAGCTGTGGGCGTTCATCGTTGGCCGTATGCGTAGAATCGCGGTAGAAGGTCTCGGCCGTTTGCCCGTTCCTTGTGATCCGTTCCTTGTGGCTGGGGGAGTGAATGATGCGTTTTGCAATCTGTTGGACTACTTGTGTTGCAATGAGTGCTGCCGGATTCAATACACAGGCTCTGGCGGCGGGACATGGAGGAGGAGGGCACGGCGGTGGTGGCGGCGGTCATAGCATGGGCGGTGGTGGTGGCCACAGTATGGGGGGCGGTGGCCACAGTTTCGGTGGAGGTGGCTTCAGTGGCGGCCACATCAGCAGTGGACATGCAGGCAGCTTCGGAGGCGCTCAACACTTCGGTGGCCACATGCAAAGTGCCCCTGCGATGCAACATCACAGCCAACCTCTGCACCAAGGCAGTATCAATCACGGTGGCTTTAACCAAGGGCACCTCAACCAAGGGCACCTGGGGACGATTCACAATTCGGCACCCGCTCATAACGTGTTCCAAGGTGGGGCAACCCAACATCACCAAGGAACAGTTCATCAGGGAGCGGTGAATCATTTCGGCACCCAGACTTATTCTGGAAACGCGGTTAACCTGCATCAAGGAAACAGTCACTTCCTTCAGCAGCATGGGACTCATCAAGGCCAGACACATTCCGGAACAGCCGCCTCGACGCACCACTTGGGTAGTCATTTGAACGGCTTGGGGGGATTACCGAGCGGGACATCCGCCCATCACGGCTCGCAATTCTTGCAGCATCATGCGGGCAACTCCGGGACCGGAGCGGCGTCTCATACGCTTCACTCGAACACTCTTCACTCCGGCAGTCATAATCTGGGGAGTCACGTCCAATCCAATGGACTGGGGCAGCATCGCCCGACGGTGACCACTGCCAGCCTGAGCAACTCGTTCTTGTCGCACCATCATCATGCAGGCGGCGGGTTGGGGAATCAGGCCGGCAACGCGGGTCATCACCCGCACTCTGGTGGTGTGACGGCTGGCAAAGTGAATCTGTCGGGGTCGAGTCTCGGTGCCTTGAACCACCATCACGCGGGATCGAACTTGGGAGGAAACGCCGGAAGCCTGAGGTCTCATCACGTGGGGACTCCGCATCAGAACATTGCGGTTCAGAACTTCCGGTACGGACATCACGGACATTACAGCTCGCGATTCTGGTACGGGTCTGGATTTGGCTTCGGCGGGTTCGGATATGGATTGGGGAGCTTTGGATACGGGTTGGGCTACGGCGGGTTCTCACCCTTCGGATATGGATTCGGTTCGCCGTACTATGGCTTCGGTTGCGGCCGTTATCCGTACAGTTCGTATTGGGGGAATAGCGGCTACGGTTATCGAGGCGGCTATGGCTACAACGGGTACGGATACGGAAACTGTTTTGCCTACCAACCCGTTTGCGTCTACCAACCGGTCAGCTATGGGTACGCCAGTCTGACGCCAGGGATCGGTAGCTACAGCAGCGTTGGCTTGGGTTTGGGTGCGTCGGCCATGAGTTACTCGCCGATCGCTCAAGGAACGATGTTGGCGGGACCACTCGCCGCAGCCGATCTTTCAACGAGTACCGCTGTGACGGCGCTCGCTCCCCAACTGGCGGCGGCTGACACCAAGGCCGACATCAAGGCTAACGCTGGTGGCGCGCTGCCGTCCGCCGAAGAGTATGCGGCGATTGGCGAGACCTCATTCAAGTCGCGTGACTACAAGAGCGCCATTCGCTCGTGGCGACACGGGATCGTCGATGACCCGGACAACGGTGTCCTTGTGCTGATGCTCGCTCAAGGTTTGTTTGCCAGTGAACAGTTCAACGAGTCCGCCGGAGCGACTCAGTTTGCGATGCAATTGCTTCCCTCCGAGAAGTGGGAGGTGGTCGTCAAGAACTATCGCGAGCTGTACAGCAAGATTGATGATTATACGACGCAACTGAGGGCGTTGGAAAAGCAAGCGAAGCAAAAGCCGGACGATGCTTCGCTGCGATTCTTGCTCGGCTATCACTACGGGTTCCTTGGCTTTCACAAAGAGGCGGTCGTGCAACTGGAGAAGTGCGTGACGCTCGCCCCCGATGACGACATGGCCCAGAAACTACTAACCCTGTTCCAAGACAAACTGCCGGGCAGCGACAAGAAGGAAGTTCCTCCGACTCCCGGTACTTCCGCTTCGACCGAGACGCCTCCCTCGGCCGGATCGCCCGCCAACGTGACGTTGCCCTCGCTATCGACTTCGACCCTCATTCCCGCACCGATTCCGACGCCCGCTCCAGTGCCCGATAAGCCCGCAGCCGGAACGCCCGCCAACGAACCGCTGTAGGGATCGACACGGCTCGCATGCAGTGATACCAACGGGCTGTTTCCACAGTTGGTGGCCAGCACCCTGTGGATGGCCGTTTGTCGCATTCCCACACTGAGTGGCGATTCATGTTCGATCCGATTGAAGACCCTCTGCAACCGCACGCACGCTGGATGCACTCCGCACTCGATTTGGCTCGCCAAGCATTTGAAGAACAGGAAGTGCCGATTGGCGCGGTGATCGTTCACAACGGTCGAATCATCGGCGCGGCGGGCAACCAGCGCGAGCAACTGCGCGATCCGACCGCGCACGCCGAGATGATCGCCATCACGCAAGCAGCGGAGTCACTCGGCTCGTGGCGGTTGCTCGACTGCACGCTCTATTCCACGCTCGAACCCTGTCCCATGTGCGCAGGGGCAATCGTGCAGGCTCGCATTCCGACGGTCGTCTATGGCGCGATCGACGAAAAGGCGGGGGCCTGTCACACCCTGTACCAAATCACCAGTGACCCTCGTTTGAATCATCGCGCCACGGTCATCGGCGGTGTCTTACAGGGTGAATGCCGCGAAATTCTGCGTGAGTTTTTTGCTCAGCAACGCTCGCTCGGGAAAAAATAGGGCGGCTCGCTCGACGAGCGGGTTCAACAACAGCGGAAGAATCGCTCGCCGAATCCGTCGTTTGAACGCTAGACTTACGCACCACTTCGCCAGCCCATTGTTAGGCGATGTTCGAGGCTTGGGAGAGATCCATGATTCAACACGACCCGCGACTCATGTCGGAAGAGCCGTTCCTATTGGAACTGGCCTTCCAAGACGATGCCGCTGCGCCGCGCGAATCGCGCTGGGTCGCACGACTGTTCGGCATTGGCCTCAGCGCCCTCTTTCATCTCTGGTTGCTCGTCACGCTGGCCGATGTCTCGTTTGAACCTCGCGCACCGCTGACAGACGAGCCGATCGAAGCCGACTTCACGGCGCTGCCGCCGCGCGAAGAGCCGGTTGACTTCAAGACTGAGGAACCGAAGTACGAACTCGCGAATCCGAACGACAAAGAGATGGAGGTTCGGAAGTCGCTGAATGCCGCTTCACTCGGGTTGGAGATCGCCAAGAACCCTCGGCTCGAAATGGCTCCGACCGAGTTGGCCCATTTGAATCCCAATCCCGATTCGATGCGGTTGCCGATGTACGACATCCCACAGGGACAGAATCTCAGCCAGACGATGGTCGTCCACGGAACGACGGGCGAGGGAATGGTTCAAATCGAGTCGGCACTCGACCGCGTCACGTGGGAGATCGCTCAGAATTTGCAGGAGCGCAAGGTTCTCGTCGTCTGGTTGATCGATGCTTCAGGGAGCTTGGGACCGCAGAGACTCATCCTTCAACGGCGACTCAAGCGAATCTACGGTGAACTCAACGCGTTGGAGCAGACCGAGCAAATCCCGCGACTCGAACAGCCCATCCTCACGGGGGTCGTGACGTTTGGTGCGAAGACCTTGTTCATGACGAAAGAGCCAACGGACAAGTTCGATGATGTTCTCGCTGCCGTTCGCAATGCTCCGACGGATGAGTCTGGAGTCGAGAACGTGTTCGGCGCGGTCAACCAAGTGATGGACGCTTGGCATAAATACCGCACCGACAACGGACGCCGCATTTTGTTGGTGACTGTCACCGATGAAGCGGGAGACGATCACGGCCCGACAATGGAGTTGGCGATCACCAAGTGTCAGCGCTACGGGGCGAAGGGTTATGTGATTGGCCCCGCTTCTCCGTTCGGTCGCCGCAAAGGACTGGTCCCTTACGTGGCAAAGGAGAATGGTCAGACTTATCAGATTCCGGTTGATCTTGGCCCCGAGACTGTCGTCGTCGAGAACGTTGATCTGCCGTTCTGGTACGAGGGACCGCAGTACACGTACCTCTCGTCAGGCTACGGTCCTTACGCTCTGTCGCGACTCGTGCGTGAGACAGGCGGCGTTTACTTTCTGACCAACATGACGACCAACGCGGGGCTGAGTACCGTCGGAGATTTCGACCCCGGCCTGATGAAGGCGTTCGAGCCGGACTACAGGTACAGCTCACCCGATCAGTTCATGAAAGACCTCATCAAGTATCCGTTGCGAGCGGCGGTCGTCGGTGCAGCGGAGTACAGCCAGACGACGAACCTCCGCGCGCAGGGGACTCCACAGATGGAGTTCCGCGTGCAGCCCAACAACTTTCGACAGGCGTTCACTGATGCTCAACGTTCGGCAGCGATCAGTAGCTTGGCGGTCGATAATATCCTCGCGCGGATTCCTCCCAATGTGGAGAAGCTCTATGCGTCCGAGCCTTCCGCCCGCTGGCGACTCGCGTTCAGTCTGAACTACGGTCGCCTGCTCGCTCAAAAGATTCGAGCTTTTGAATACAACTCGGCGTTGGCTCAGTTCAAGACCGGCTATGCGGAGGTGGATATCCAATCGAAGGTGAACCACTTCATCTTTCGCCCGAGCCGTGAGCTGACTTACGCACCGTCCCTGCGGAAACAAGTCGGGATCGCGGAGGCTCATCTTCAGCGCGTCATCAGCGAAGCGCCAGGGACTCCGTGGGCTGTGATGGCAGCACGAGAACTTCGCGACGGCTTCGGTATCAAGCTGATTGAACGCTTCATTCCTCCGGCCCCCCCCGCTCCAAAGAACAAAGAAGCCAAAGCGAAGCTCGCTCCGAAGTTCGCCAACGAGCAAAAGAAGGTCGCGACCAAACCGACTCCCAAACCAGTGCCGCCCGTGCTGCCGAAGTTGTGAGAGCGTTGCCCACGCGGTTAAACGAGTCGTTGGAGTGCGGGAAATTATTACGGCCCCGTTTCATAACGAAGACTTGTCCTCCGACAAACGAAAACACCCCAGTGGCCGAACGACCACCGGGGTGAATTTGTTTTGGTTGCGAGCGATGTTATCTGACCTCGCCGCACTCGAACTCATCAAGAGCATCAGCCGTTGAGGTAACCGTTCTTCTCAAGGTACGCGATCACTTCATTGGTCAGTTCTTCGATCCCCTTGTTGTTGGAGTCGAGGACCAGTTCTGGCTTTTCGGGAGCTTCGTAAGGAGCGCTGATGCCGGTGAACTCGGGGATCAGGCCAGCCCGCGCTTTCTTATAGAGGCCCTTGGGATCGCGTTGTTCGCACATTTCGACAGTCGCATCGACCAGAATTTCGATGAACTCACCCGGTTGCAGCAACGCGCGAACGGCATCGCGGTCAGCGCGGTAGGGCGAGATGAAGGCGGTCAGCGTGAAGTTGGCGTTGTCGGCGAACAGCTTGGCAACTTCCCCGATGCGGCGAATGTTTTCGGTGCGATCCTCGGCCGAGAACTTCAAATTTTTATTGAGGCCCATGCGGATGTTGTCGCCATCCAGCACGACACTGTGTTTGCCCGCCAAGTGCAACTTGTGATCGACCGCATTGGCGATCGTGCTTTTGCCGCAAGCCGACAAACCGGTGAACCACAGGACGGCCCCCTTGTGTCCATTCAATTTACTGCGTTCGTCTTTGGTCACCGTGTGTGCGTGCCAAGTGACGTTGGTGGCCTTTTGCTCGGTCATGGACTGGAAACTCCTTGCGATATTTGAGTTGGGACAATCGTCAATTTCGCCCCAAACGTCAGGGGCCGAAGCGTGCGGCCGAGTTTAGGGAATGACGTGATCGCTGAAAAGGCTGCTCCGATTGACTCGTCCGTGCTGATTTCTTCGGTGGCAATTGGCGACCACTCGATGCCGCGCCTATACTCGTCTCCGACAAAAACCTTGCCCGATTGCGGGCTACGAAAGAGTAATGACTGTGACTCAGACAAAGCTGCCACTGCAAGATGTTCACGTTCGTGAAACCGTTCCGCTGGTCTCGCCGCGCTACCTCAAGCAGGAAGAAAACATCTCCGATGTGGCCGTACAGACGGTGATCGAAGGCCGGGAAGCGGTGAAGCGGATCATCTCTGGAGCCGACTCCCGCGTGATTGTGGTCCTCGGTCCCTGTTCGATCCACGACCAGACTGCCGGCTTGGAATACGCTCGCAAATTGAAGTCGCTGTCCGACAAAGTGGCCGACAAGCTGCTGCTCATCATGCGAGTTTACTTCGAGAAGCCACGCACGACCGTCGGATGGAAGGGGCTAATCAACGACCCGCATCTGAACGACACCTTCGACATTCAAACCGGCGTGCGGATCGCGCGTCGGATTCTGCTCGAAGTAGCCAACATGGGACTCCCCGCCGCCACCGAGTTGCTCGAACCGATCACGCCGCAGTACATCGCTGACCTGATCTCACTGACGGCGATTGGTGCGCGGACTACGGAGTCACCGACGCACCGTCAGATGTCGAGCGGGCTGTCGATGCCGGTCGGTTTCAAAAACGGAACCGATGGGAGCTTGCAGGTCGCGATCGACGCGATGCTCTCCGCCAAGTCGGCTCACAGTTTTCTGGGGATTGATAACGACGGACAGACGTGCATCGTCAACACGAAAGGAAACCCTTGGGGCTTCCTCGTGCTACGGGGCGGACGCTCGGGACCGAACTTTGATGAGCAGAGTCTCGAACTGGCTTGTGCCGGTCTGACCAAAGCCAAGCTCCCGTCGCGACTGATGGTCGATTGCAGCCACGCGAACTCGAATAAGGAGTACGCGCTGCAAAGTGTCGCGTGGAACAGTTGCATCGCGCAGCGTGTCGCCGGAAACAAGGACATCGTCGGCCTGATGCTGGAAAGCAATTTGAACGCGGGGGCTCAGTCGTTGACGGCCGACCTGTCACAGCTCAAGTACGGTGTGTCGATCACCGATGGCTGCATCGGCTGGGAAGAGACCGAACGACTGGTCCTGTCGGCACACGAACAACTCGGCGGCTCCGCCTGATCGCAGAGGAGTTCGGTCAATGTGGGAATGTGGGCCTTTACGCCGTTCAGCCATCGACCTACTCATCGGCATCGTGGTGATGCTTCGAGGGGCCCAAAGTGAGGCGTTTCACTGCGTGGGCAACACCCCGCGCGTGCTTGAGATTTAGCCTGCTACTTTGATCAACTCGCGAGCCGTTGCCGATGCAGTTATACCTCGCGCGGCGGAAAATGAGTCCGGTTCGGAATTCAATCGTCTCTCGAACTCTCGAACCGGACGCTAGCGCGTTCCGGCTAATGGGGTGAGCCTCATTCTCCGCCGCGTGAGGTCTAGACGATCATTCCCAATCAGGCAGGTACTCCGTGAACGGTGACTTGGTTTGACGAAGCGAAACGACGGCTTAAACTCAACTGCCATGAGCGTTCCCGTGCAATACTTCAAACGCTATCGGATGGAATTTGATCTGACTCGATCGTCGATGCCTCCGGCACTCTTGCCGGACGGCTATGACTGGGTCGAGTGGGACGCAGCCGATGTTGATCGGCACGCGCTCGTCAAGCTGCGCAGCTTTAGCGATGAGGTTGATGCGGAGGTCTTTTCGAGTCTCGGCGACTTTTATGGTTGCCAAAGATTGATGCGCGAAATTTGCCATCAAGCCGGGTTCCTCAGCGCCGCGACATGGATGATCGCTTATTGCGATGGCGATCATCTCCCGACCGATTGCGGAACGATTCAGGGGTTGAGCCAGTCTTCTCAACTGGGTTCGATTCAGAATGTCGGGGTCGTACCCGAGCACCGAGGGCAGGGACTAGGCCGTGCCTTGGTCTTGAAGTCGCTGGAAGGTTTTGCTCTGGCGGGACACAAGCGGGCATTGCTCGAAGTGACCGCCTGCAATCACACCGCGGTCAAAATTTATCGCAGCCTTGGCTTCCAAGTGGTCAAAACGATGTACCGCTCCGCGCCCGTGGAAGAGTTGTTGGCCCATTGAAGAGTGGCCTGCGGTCAGGAGGCAAATGCACACCACGGTGTTCTCTGCTGACTCCGGTCCTAGACTTTGCTGTCAGGCGGCTTCATCGACCGAGCGGATCGACTGCTGCAGCGGTTCTTTTCGGAAGCGCTCTCCGCGTGCGTCGTAGAAGTAGAGCTGATTGAGTTTCGAGGCCCAGACGGCCCCCAACCGGACACTCCGTGGTCCTCGCAGGATAAACTGCAGACCGCAATTTTGGCCGCGCTGCGTCAGCGGGATCACCTGGAGCGCAAACTGCTCCGCTACGAGATTCTCATGACGGCACAGCGTGTCGTGAACATAACGGCGCAGATCGTCCACAGTTTGGACGTGTGCAGACCCATCGGTCATCGAGTGGCCTCAACGGATTCAGTGTTGTCGATCTCTGTCTGTCGCGTCGTGTGTGAGCGAAGGAGTTGATCGGCAGCGAACCGGCGCGGCTTCTCATCCGAGTTGCCCCGCCGTTCGACTGGCAGACTTCGCACGATCAACCGAACTGACGCAACCGAACTCGGTACAGCCTGAGTGAAGTTTGGAGGGAGTCTTCATCACAGGCGATCACTCGACGCGTCAGGCCGCTCGGGTTGCATGAGTGTTAAGTCCAACCGCAAAACGATTCAAGTTTTGTCTGAAGTGGGAGAGAACGGGTGATTGGAGCGTTGTGGCTGATTCGACAAGGCCCTGATTGAAGCTTAACAGTGTTGGTCGATTCCGACGACGACGCGCGGCAGCTACAATCCCGCCCGCGTTGTCAGCCGCCTCGTTGCTCGTGGCCCGCGCTGTTAGCGAACATACCGCACCGGGAGTCCTGTTCATGAAAGCCGCCTTTATCCGTCAAACCGGCGCTCCGTCCGTCATCGAGTACGGCGAGCTTCCCATCCCGAAGCCTCGCGCCAACGAAGTCCTCGTCAAAGTGGGAGCCTCCTCAGTCAACCCCATCGACACTTACATCCGCGCGGGCGCGGTCTCGATGATCAATCACTTCCCGTACATTCTCGGCTGCGACCTCGCGGGAACCGTCGAGCAAGTGGGGAGTGAGGTGAAGCGGTTCAAGATTGGCGATCGCGTGTGGGGCAGCAATCAGGGTTTGTTCGGTCGCCAGGGAACGTGTGCCGAGTACGCGTCAGTCGATGAGCGCTGGCTCTATCCGACACCCGCCAAGATGACGGATGCCGCTGCGGCGGCGGGCGCACTGGTGGGATTGACCGCACACATGGGGCTGTTTCTCCACGCGAACGTGAAGCCGGGTGAAGTCGTGTTTGTGAATGGCGGCGCGGGGGGAGTTGGCTCGGCCGTCGTGCAACTCGCCAAAGCAGCAGGTGCGTTCGTCGCGACAACGGGTGGCAGCGACGAGAGTCTCGCCATCTGCAAGCAACTCGGTGCCGACATGGCCGTGAACTACCGGGATGCCAATCTCGACGACCAGTTGCGTGCGTTCAG
>JAYTXB010001129.1:0-2277 GCA_043743205.1 Schlesneria sp. | reverse complement strand
ACACTTCACGGGCCAAGTGTCAGTAGCACATTGAACTACCCTCAGCACTGCGGCACATCGACCCAGCGTCGTTCGGCGAAGGATTGAAGTGTGGCGTCGGCGACCGCTTGGGCACTGGCTCCGTCATCGAAACCGGGAGTCGCGTCGCGACCTTCGACGATCGCGCTGACCAGTTCATACACGAGGTCATAGCGGAAGACGGTACTCGGCTTCCCTTCGGCCGGGTTACGCGGGCTACCTGCGGGCTTCATGAACTCGGCCGGAACGAGTGACTTCTCCATCGTGCCGCCGTACTTGCCGACGAGGATGTAGTTGGGATCGACGAGTTGATACACCGCCGAACCTTCACTGCCGTTGACCTCCGCCCACTCGAAACCGACGCCGCTGTTGTGGTGTCCTTTCATGAGCGTGCTTCCTTCCCAAACGCCGACCGCGCCGGAAGCGAACGTGCCGATCAAGGCCGACCAATCATCGACCTCGGAAGGCTCGCACGGCTTGCCGTCTGCCGTCTTGTCACGCGGAACGAACGTCTTTACCGCGCCGCACACGCTTTGAATCGGCCCCATCAAATCTTGAGCGAAGTCGATCCGATGAATCGTCATGTCGTAGAGGTCTCCCGCTCCCGCCAGCTGCTTGTACTGACGCCAGCCCCAGCTTGTTTCGGGGAGATCGAGGAAGCGTTGACTGCGGAAGTGCCTCGGTTCACCGAGCGATCCGCTCTTCACGAGGTGTTGCAAGTACCGCATCGACGGAGCGAAGCGGTAGGTGAACGCGGTCATGTGCCGCACCCCTTTGGCCTTCGCTGCGAGGTACATCTCGGCCGCTTCGGCATAGCTGACGCCGAGTGGCTTCTCGCACATCAAGTGCTTGCCACCGTCAATGCAGGCGAGCGCGATGTCGCGGTGAGTGAAGTTGGGCGTGGCGATAATGACGGCGTCGATGTCGCGATCGTTGGCGATCTCTTCGTACTTCGTCGTGTACTTGGCCGGTCCCCACTCATGCTTGCGCTGGTCGAGCAACTGTTCATTTGGATCGCAGACAGCGGCCAATTCACAACGCGGATCGAGCTTGATCCCCGGCACGTGATGGAAGTCGGAAACCAATCCCGCACCGATGATCGCGATGCGCACCTTGTCATTCGCCATGTCAGTCTTTCGTGAGTCAATAAGTGAAGAGTCAATGAGTTAAACGGAGGATCGGCCGCGACCGCTGTCCCAAAAGGTGCGGGATTGTTTCAGAGGCCCTCCGAGTTTGCAAACGGCTCGACAACGGTCTGTATTCGCCGTTTCAATGAGAGAATGAGACTGTTCGAGCCAACTCAAGTGCCTCTTCGTGCGTCGCGATTTCATCGTTGAGCTGTGCGTCGCGAATCTCATCGAGCAACCTTTTGAACTCGGGGCCGGGGCGCAGGCCGAGCGACTTCAAGTCGTCACCGGTGATGAGCGGCGGCGGGTCGATGATCGACGGCGGCGTTCGCACGAGGTACTCGTCCACGAACAGGACTGGCTGCATGTCATCGCCACACGCGAGCCGCTTGACTCGTGTGAGGGCGATCAGATCGTCGCGATACGGATGAGCGAGCGTCCGCTTCAATCGAGCCCACGTTTGCGAAGGAGCATCGGCGAGATCGTGCTGATGCGCGACGAGCCACACGATTCGATCGGTCTCATCGTTGGAGAGCTTCAACCGGCGACAAATGTCGTACACGGTGGGCCTCGCGCGGAGTGAGTACGACAGCACGGCGAACGCCAACTCAAATGACGGCGACTCCAGCAGTGAGAGCATCTTGAGTGTCTGCTCTCTTCCACTCCGAGAACGAATTGCCAGTTCGACCACCTCCGGCAGGATGACGCCCAGCAGCCCAACGCTATCGCACAGTTCGACCGCGCGACGGCGATGAGTATCGACCAGCATCCGTCTCAATTCTTGCGCGATCCGCTCGTGGCTGACGACGACGATTTCGGTAGCCATCTCGCGCACGGCGGCGGCGGTGGCTTCATCGAGCGCGAAGTCGAGCGTCGCCGCGAAACGCACGGCACGCAGCATTCGGAGCTTGTCTTCGCGAACTCGTTCGTGAGGATCGCCGATCGCGCGAATGACTCGCGCCGCGAGATCGGCCTCACCGCCAACGTAATCCAGCACGCGCGCTGCGACCGGATCGTAGAACATCCCGTTGATCGTAAAGTCGCGCCGCTGGGCATCTTCTTCGGGAGTACAGAACGCGACGTTCTCGGGGCGGCGACCGTCGAGGTACGGACCTTCTGTGCGAAAGGTCGC
>JAYTXB010001128.1:0-4991 GCA_043743205.1 Schlesneria sp. | reverse complement strand
CACGGATCGTGGTATGACCTCGCCGTGGTAAAGCTATGGCTCGAACGATGGCCACAGGAAGAGAAGGACGGAAAGCAGCGGTTCGACCACCATCGACTGTTCGATGCTGCACAGAGGTCTCTCACTTCGCATCCTTCCACAGCGTGTCAGGTTTTCTGGTATTACCAGTGGACGAACGGTGTCCGCGATTTCGCAGCGATGATGGATTATCTGGAGCCCCGATGGGTCTGCGACTACAACTCCGATTCATGGGTCGATTATCGAATGATCCTGATTTGCGCGGGAATTGCCTCCGGCTTGCCTCTCGAATGGGAAGCCGGCGAAAGTGCGAGACGAGCCAACTTTGACAGACTCCGACAGGACTGGTGGGAGCAGAAACTCCTCGTCCTTAGCCAGCGCCCGTTTCTACGCTACGACGATGAATTGGGACGTTGGGTCGTCGATCAAGAGGCAAAAAAGGCAAACCGCTATCTCACGCCCGATGAACAGCGAGCTTCAGAACGTCCAACGCCGCTTCCCGATTGGGACAGCGAGATCGTCCCACCAAGACCGGTTCGCGTGGAACTCGAAGACGAACAAGAAGAAGAATTGCTCGGTATCCCGACTGAGTAACGTCGTTTGACTCACTTCATGCGTGGGCGGGGTGGCCCTGTTTGAATCAGGCATCCGCACCGACGGGGTGGCGGGGGCGCTCCGGCTCTGCGGGAGCCCCCGAATTTTGACGTGATCGTCCGGGGGCTTCCTCAAAGCGAGGATCGCCCCCGCCACCTGTCTGCCAACAGAAGGATGGAAGAAGAGAATGCGGAGACCTGCGGTCGGGCGTTTCGGCGGGGTCGGGAGACCCGCGCCGAACGGGGGCCTGACGATTTGCTGACATTTCCAGCCACGCCAGTTGAGAGTCAGGCACAGCCTGGACTACTGAACTATGAAACCGCACGAGGGCAACGGTCACTGCTGCTCGAACGTGTCGATGGTACTTGCGGCCTTGCTCCCATACGGATGAACTCCGAGTTTCCGGAAGTGAGGATCTAGTCGGACGGCGAGTTGTCTCCAGTGATGGTGCGGTACAGCCGGATAGAGGTGATGCTCAAGATGATAAAGGTGGTCCAATGCCAGTAGTCTTGCCCACCATCCGCGAAATAAACGAGTCTGTGTGAGAGGTGTTTGTCCATCGGCAATATGCGGAATATAAACCGTGATTAACGGAAAAATCCAACTCCCGGCGATGACTAACGCCGCATAAATCAGCGGAGCGAGAGTCCAGCGTGCGGTCAACGTTGCGATTGTTAGCAGAGTTGCGATGCCAATCGCTTCCAGGAATAACTGAGGCCGTTGTCGTGGGTGGGCCGACCAAGCCCAACACCAGAGACGGATTTGCAGGAGCGGACCGCTGAGCAACGTTTGAATCAGTGAAAAATGAACCGCCGCGTCTTCCACATCGTCAACGTGTAACAAATGCTGATGATGATGCAGGTGCGACAGCCGATACGCCGTACCGCTCCGCAGCGACAATAGTTCGATCAAACTCAGCCAGAATTGACTCCAGCCGCGTGACAGACCCAACGTCTGATGCACGAGATCGTGTGATGACGAACCATAAGTCATAAAGCACAACGCCATCACGCTGATGACTGCAAGAGGCCACCAATTGAGGATCGCAAACACGGCGTAACTCCCCATGATCGCGAATGGCAATCCAATCGTCAGAACCCGCCGCAGACTTGTCACTTGCAACAGGTCGCGCCCCAATTCACTCAACGACGGCAAGGGAGCGGTTTCGGGATTCGCCGAGTCTGACGGCATCAGTGTGTTCCCTGTAAACTTTCGACCACATGCATACTACGCCGCACCAAGATAAGGCCGATGACAAATAGCGCGGCACCGGTCACAGCGGGAGCGATGTGAATCGGGTCGGTATATCCAATCGCCGGGTGGACCATGATGGCGGTACTCCATCCCACAACCCCACCGATTAACAGGGCCTGCCACAATCCCCGAGAGGGCTGTCCAAACCAAACACTGGCCAACGTCATGATTCCGGCCGTTGCGACGGCGCCGCCGAATCCCGCTCGATCATGTGCGATCAGCGGAATCAGGCGCGGATTAATCGCATTCAATTGCTCGCGGTCGATTCCCATAAAAGTCAAATCTGTCGGCACGAACACCGTGGACATGCCGATGACTTGAATCGTCATACCGGCTCCAATCATGCCGCAGGCCGACGCCACGAGACAGATGCGGCCAATGCCCGCTGAAGTTTGGCAGTTCAGATCGCCCGTTGGCCATAACAAGGAAGTCCAGGAACGATCTCGCGAGTTCGTCATCGCTCTCGGACGCAACAGCCAGAGGCCCCCGGTGAAACAAGGGAGCAAGGCCAACGTCGCCGCACCGTGCCAAGTGTCGAGATAACCGTAACCGAGGTAACTGAGGAAACTTCCAAAGCCACTGACGCCGCTGATTACCAGCGTCCACCATCCCCAAGACTCTCCCTGCCGCAATGGAAACTCGGCGAGCCACAGATAGAGCACGGCAATCGCCACCAGAGCACCACCGAAGCTGATGCGGTCATGGATCATGAAATGGACGATCCGGCACTCATTGATGCCGCACAATTCTTCCGGTTGCATCTGCAAATAAGCGGTGTCGTGAGGCAGAAAGTGCCCCGTCAGCGATTGAAAGATCGCGAAGAGTCCGGCGAGCCCAAGGCAGATCCCGCACAGCTTGATCAACGATCGACCGTCACCGATCAAGGCTTCACACAATCCTTGTCGATTCTGTTGCATCGCTGACCTTAATGGATTCAATCGGTTTTGTTCCAGACGGCAATCAATTTACGTTGGCCCATATTCTAACGCGGAGTGGCCCCCACGCAGCTTTGGGTTTCCGGGTCGCGTGCGACAAGAGGTAGCGATTATTGGAACGTCGTCACTCTTCGCAACCTCTTGTAATTGCATCACCCCGACAACCAAAGCGATGTCTGGGCCACCCTGCGGCATGATCGCGATCAGCCAAGAGCCGATGCAGCGGTGGCTGTCGAGCTTGAGTCAATAGCGTGCATGAATGCGAACGGAAACCGTTGCCTGCTCGTCGCTGTCGGAGCTGTTTCACATCAATCCGGCTGTTCTCACCAGAACACCGCCAACCGTGTTGCAAACAGGCTGGCGGTACTCACTCCGGTACTCGGCTCGTCCGGAGCGGAGTATGTGTAGTTGAACATGAGTCGCACTCGGTCGGCCAAGTACCAGTTCACGCCAACTGTGGCTTGCGGCATCACGACGCCGACGGACTGTCCCAAGGGACCGGCCGGTCTGTTCGCGTCTCGGAAATCCAAGTACGAAAAACGGGCGGTCAGTTCCCAAGCTCCGTGACCGTATTCTTCGGAGTGTTGCTGCGACGAAAAGCCACGCAGCAGCGGACGTTTGACCGTGACCGGCCCGAAGACTCCGTTCCGAGTCAGATAGTGGCGGCGTTCGCCCGTCAGGAAGTAGCCGGCATCGACATGGCAACCCTGAAAGAACACGGGGCGTCCGCCGCGCTGGTCGATCACTGAGCCGTACCATTCGGCCTGCGCCCAGAACGATCCGTTGGTCATCGCGCATTGAGCATTGAAGAGCTGTTGGAAGTTTGCCGGAATGCGAATCTTCGGTACGAACGATGATGCCGACGAGTCGCCCAGGTCCAGTAACGGCGAACTGGGACTTTTGTTGATGAGGACAACGCCGCGATCAGGAATGCGAGATGACAGGGCGAGGCCCACATGCAGCAGCCGTTCGCCATCCTCTTCGTACCACGGGAGCATCGTCCACCGGGCCGTCGCGGCGGTATCACTGCCTTCCCCGCTCTGAAGGTCGGTCGGTCCTGTGCCAGAGTGATAGAGGCCCAGCGCGATGGTTGAGTCCTCGTCGGGACCGCAGCGGAAGAACCCAACACCCCAATTGCGGGTCGGGTCGAGAGTGTTGATTGGCGATCGCTCCATGAAGGCGAAGGTGTTCGCGCTGGTGTCGCCTTCCAAGCTGAATGGCTCGCGCATGTGACCGAACCTGAACTCGCCGACATCGTGGACCTGCCCCAATCCGACGAACACGTCACGCACCACGGCGTTGCCGCTCGCTAGGTCGATCTCGGCGATGTACCGCGTGTCGGGTGAGAAGTTTCCTTCGGCACCGATTCGCGCGCGACGCAAGCCGGAAGCATCAGACAAGTCTCCGAAGGTTGCTCGGTTCGCGGCACTCTGACTGATCTCGATGGAGTCGTAATCAATGCGTCCCCGAAGTCGGAATCTGGACCGTTCGCTCGGACACCAATCGTGATCGCCAAGCGGGTGCTTCCACGACCAACGAAGTCTGTCTTCGAGCTGATCCGGGATCATCTCTGTGGACTCGAACACGCCACCTAACGTCGAGGCGAACGTGGCTTCATCACCCCGACTCTCCGGAGTAGGACACCACGCGAGCGACGCGAGGAACAGCGCGACCACGAAACTCCGCGATGCTGCGCAGTGATGGTTTTGAGAGACCGACTGTCGCATTCTTGTGGCTCACCGAAAACCGTGTCCTCCAACGTCTCGCCTGTCATAGCAGGCAGAGTTGGTCATCGAGACATCGGCTGAGCAGTCTGATGAGAGTGACGATTCTCGCGAGACAGAGGTTTAGGAAAGCTGCGCAAGCGCGTTCGTTCTCCGGACAAGTTGTCGCAGAAGAACGGGAGATCACACGACAATGATTTGATCGTCGCGCCGATGCCAGTAGTCACTCGGAGAGGTTGTACTTCACGAATCCAGCAAAGTGACGGAGACTCCGCCATTAAAAAGTTACCGGCAGTCCGCCATTCGTGTTGGCCCGCAGAAATTAGCCGCAGGGCGCTAGCCCCGGTTAACAGCCTGTTGAAAAACCCTTCCCTTTGGCGGGCGAGTCACTAATCTACGCCGCGTTGGTTTTGGAGGCGAGCCGGGAGGGATGCCGATGTCGATGGGACGGTGGGATGGGGAGCGG
>JAYTXB010001127.1:0-10407 GCA_043743205.1 Schlesneria sp. | reverse complement strand
AACCGATCTGTCAAACCTCCTGTGCCCCGACAGGGCACGATCATCACACGCCAACAAACCCAGGGCGGCGCTCGCTTGGGCTGCGCTGGCCCTGGGCTGGTCTCCGAGGCCCCCTTGGGGCGAAATCATGAATAGCGCAACTTCTAAACAGGCACCGTGGGTGTGATGAACCGTATTGCGTGCCTTATAACTCGCGCGGCCCTTGATGAGACACGCTGGGTGAGCCGGGTGGCCGCAATCGTGCCTGGCTTTTTTTTGCTTGCGTGGCAAAGCGTTGGCGGTGCGTAAGCCAAGAAAAGCCCCGTCCGGTCGAGACCGCGTCCGACGACGCGAGGTTGAGGATGAGAGCAGTCCAACCTCACGCGGACGATCTCGAATGGCTACGATTCCGCCGTTGGCTGGCTTGGAGATCGCATGTCACAGAGGCCCCCATGAATCGCAATTGGCTCGCGTTGTTTCTCGTCACGCTGTTGGGTTCGTCTGTGGTGTCGGTGTTGGCTACCGAGCAGCAACTCAACGGGCACACGTTTACTTTGCCGGACGGGTTTGAGATTGAGATCGCGGCGAAGTCGCCGTTGGTGGATCGGCCGATCACGGCGGACTTTGATGAACTCGGGCGGCTCTATGTGGCCGATTCGTCCGGGTCGAATGACCCCGTTCAGAAGCAGCTCGTCGATCGGTCTCATCGCATCGTGCGGCTGGAGGATACTGACGGCGACGGGCAGTTCGACAAGAGCGTGGTCTTCGCTGACAAGATGATGTTTCCCGAGGGGACACTGTGGCACGACGGCTCGCTGTACGTGGCCGCTCCGCCGAGCATCTGGAAGTTGACGGACACCGACGGCGACGGCGTGGCCGATCAGCGCGTCGAGTGGTTCGAGGGGAAGACGATCACCGGCTGTGCCAATGATCTGCACGGGCCGTATCTCGGACCGGACGGCTTCATTTACTGGTGCAAGGGGGCGTTTGCCGAGCAGACGTATGAGCAGCCGGGGAAGAAGCCGCTCGTGACGAAGGCCTCTCATATTTTCCGTCGCCGGGCGGATGGAACCGGTTCGATTGAGAACGTGATGACGGGCGGGATGGACAACCCCGTCGATGTCGTCTTCACGCCGGGTGGCGAACGCATCTTCACGACGACGTTTTTCCAGAACCCCGGTGGCGGGCTTCGTGACGGTCTGATTCACGCCGTGTATGGCGGTGTCTACGGCAAGGTTCACAACGTGACCGACTTCCATCCGCGCACGGGCGATCTGCTGCCACCGCTCGCTCACATGGGAGCCGCCGCGCCGTGCGGGCTGACGCGGTACGAGTCCGATGTATTTGGAACTAAGTTCCAGAACAACCTCTTCGCGTGCCAGTTCAACATGTACAAGGTGTCGCGACATGAGTTGAAGCCGCACGGCGCGACATTCACCTCGACCGACTCGGACTTCGTCGTCTCGAACAACCTCGACTTCCATCCGACCGACGTGCTGGAGGACGCCGATGGTAGCCTCGTGATCTGTGACACGGGCGGCTGGTACAAGCTCTGTTGTCCGACCTCGCAGCTCGACAAACCGGATGTCCTCGGCGCGATCTACCGCGTGCGTAGGATGGGCACTCCTGCCCGTCAGGCTTTGTCGAATGCGGATGCGAAGCAGAATGCGAGTCATGGGAATGACTCGCCTACGGGGGGCGATCCGCGCGGGTTGAAGATCGAATGGTCGAAGCTCACGCCAAATAAGTTGGCTCGATTACTAGACGATCCGCGACCGGCCGTTCAGCGACGAGCGATTCGCGATCTGGCGAAGGCCGATGCTGCGAAAGTCGCCGCTGTGTTGCAGCCAGTGCTGCTTGAGTTGCGGGAAGGAGGGGAGTTGTCGATCGAAAAAGCGACTGATCTGACTGGGCCATTTCAACTTCGGCGCGCCTCCGAAGTTGTGCGACGGAATGCCGTCTGGACGCTCACTCGCATCGACTCGATCGAGGCGAGGCAACTCGTGCGCGGCGCGCTGTTCGATTCGAGTCACACGGTGCGTCAGGCCGCGCTCCAATCCGTCAGCCTCTGGCGAGACCACGCTGCCTTGCCGCAGGTGGTCAAGTTGCTGCGACTCTGCACGATGCAGAACATGCGACTCAGTGCGGAGGTTCTCGGCCGCTTGGGCGACAAGTCGATGGTTCCGCATCTGCTCGAAGCGGCGGCGCAACAGAACATGAAGATCGAAATGAAAGCCGACCGCGTGCTGGAACATGCCATCACGTTTGCCCTGATCGAGATCGCCGATCCGCAGGGAACGACGGCGGGGTTGAGCAGCCCCGATCCGTGGGTGCAACGAGTGGCGATGATCGCACTCGACCAGATGCCGGGCGGTGGACTTACGCCGCAGCAAGTCGTGCCGCTCTTATCGACGGACGGGCCAACTCTGCGCGAGACGGCGTTGTGGCTGATCGCTCGTCACGGCGAATGGGGTGATGCGCTGGCCGACTATCTGCGCGAGCAACTCGCCCACAAGGGCTTTCGCGAGCAGGAGCAGAACGACTTGAAGCGGCTGCTCGCGCAGTTCGCGGGAACGCCCGGCGTGCAGCAACTGCTCGCGAGTCAGGTCAAGGCGGGGGTTGCCTCCGACAACGAGTTTACCGTGCGGTTGATGTGCCTGAACGCGATGAAGGAATCGGGGTTGAAGCAGATGCCCGACTCATGGCTCACGTCGCTGACGAACATGCTGGCGGGAGAGGACGACACGTTGAAGTCTCACGCCGTGGCCGTCGTGCGGACGCTGCCGCTTCCTAAGACGGGGACTGAGGGACTCAGCAAGGCGCTCCGACAGATGGCTCTGCGCAAGGAGTCGATGCCCGAAGCGAGAGTCGAAGCGGTCGCGGCGATGCCAGCCGGCGCGGAGAACCTCGAACCGGAGTTGTTCTCGCTGCTGGTCGCGAACCTTGGCGAAGAGGCTTCCGTGAACGCGCGGTCGGCGTCGGTCGAGGCGCTGCTCAAGTCGAAGCTCACCGTCGAGCAACAGGCGGCGTTGGCCGAGGCCATCCCGTGCGTCGGGCCGCTGGAACTGAACCGGCTGCTCGGTGCATTCGAGTCCTCCACCGATGAGGCCGTCGGAATAAAACTCGTCGCGGCACTCAAGCAGTCGCCGGTCCTGACAAGCCTGCGCGTGGACTCGGTGAAACTGCGGCTCGCCAAGTTTCCAGCGTCCGTGCAGCAGCAGGCCGAATCGCTCTACGCGGCCATCAACGCGGAAGCGGCCAAACAAAAAGAGCGGCTCGACGAAATGGTCGGCCAAATGGGGCAGGGGGACATCCGGCGCGGACAGCTTGTCTTTGCGAACTCGAAGGCGGCGTGCATCGCCTGTCACGCGATCGGCTACAAGGGAGGCAACATCGGTCCCGACCTGTCTCGCATCGGCAAGATTCGGACGGAGCGCGATCTGCTCGAATCGCTGCTCTTCCCGAGCGTCAGTTTCGTCCGCAGCTATGAACCCGTGTTGATCGTCACGCACGCAGGCAAGCAGGTGAACGGCCTCATCCGTCGTGAGACTCCCGACGAGATTGTCCTCGCCACAGGAGCGAAAGAAGAAGCCCGAGTCCCTCGCGCCGCCATCGAAGAGATTCGCCCCGGCACCGTCTCAGTCATGCCCGCCGGGTTGGAGACGCAACTCACGCGAGAACAGCTTCTGGACCTGATCGCGTTCCTCAAATCGCGTCAGTGAGTTTGAGAAAGAGTCTCGCCGCTGAGTCTCGTTCCCAAGCTCCAGCTTGGGAACGGGCTGCACCAAGCTCCCGCTTGGTGTGGCACGTGGCGGACAGGAAGGCGAGGACTCGAAGCGGGAGCTTCTCAAGCGGCGTTCCCAAGCTGGAGCTTGGGAACGAGAGCGAAGGCGGGAGCTTGGCAACGAGAGAAACCGTTTTCGTCAGCGTGCCGCGCTGAACTGGGCTTCGGCCGCTTTGCGGAAGGCACCTTGAGCTTCGTTGCCGTTCTTGGGGAAGCCCGCGTGTTGGACAAGGTAGATCGTGATGAGGCCACGTTTGGTGTCGATGTTGTGGTTGGTGGACAAGGCTCCGCCGTGTCCGAACGAGTCGCCTTGAGTGGACCAGCCGACGCCGTAGCCGTCCTTCACCGAGTCGGCCGTTTGCTTGCTGGTCATCGTGGTGACGGCCGCTTCGGACAGGATGCGTTTGCCATCGAGCGTCCCCTTGTTCAAGACCATCTGACAGAAGCGGGTCATGTCATTCGCGGTGGAGAAGAGTCCGCCGCCGGGCATCGGTTGGCGAGTTCGATCATGGAGCGGATAGCGGAGTTGGCTGATCGTCGTCTCTTCCAGACCCATCTTGTCGGCGGTCGGCTTGTACGGTTTGGCGAGTCGCTTCTGTTGAACTTCACTGGGCCAGAAAGTCGTGTCGGTCATGCCGAGCGGAGCGAACAGGCGTTGATCGAGGAAGTCTTCGTACTTCATCCCGCTGACGACTTCGATGATCCGTCCGCCCGTGTTGATGCCCGCGTTCGAGTAGGCGTATTTCGTTCCCGGCTCCGTGACGAGCGGCGTCAGAGCGTAACTGCGAATGCCGTCTCGCAGCGTCAGGAGGTCGAGCGTCGGATGTTCCATCGCCGACTTGAAGGTCATCCCGCTCGTGTGATTCATACAGTCTCGCACGGTGATCGGACGAGCCGGACGTTTGAGCAGCACGTGGTCGTTGTCGCGTTCGGTTGCCAGCCAGATGTCGTTGAACTCGGGCAGGTACTTCGACACGGGAGCGTTCAGATCGACCTTGCCTTCATCGACGAGGATCATCAGCGCGGCACCCGTGACCGGCTTCGATTGAGACGCGATCCAGAAGAGGGCATCGACGGGCATTGTTTGCTTGGCCGCGATGTCAGCGAACCCGACTGCATCGAGGCTGAGAATTGTGTCTTTGTCGGCGACGACTGTCACCGCACCCGCGAGGGCCTGACTCTCAACGTAGGGTTGCAGAGCTTCGACGATCTTCGGCGATGACGGAGGATTGGCTCGCTGAGCCAGCGCGCGTTGAGAGGCGGAGAGATGAATGAACGTGATCGCCAGCAGAGCGAACAATCGAGAGAGCAGAGAACTTCGCACGGTGAGCAGCCTTGAAGAGTGAAACAGATTGCGATCGAAATCACGCGGCGGGATCGTAGCCAGCGTGACTTCGAGATTCACTCATGCCAGTCGGCGGCGGAGCTTGTCGGGGCGACGCCACTCGAATCAGAAGCCGTCGCGCGTTTGGTTGACGACGAGGCCGCGATCATCGAACTCGATCGTCACCGTGCGGTTGCCTCGTCCTCGCCAAATCTTGATCCCCTCATACGACTTACCGGGACCACCGAGGATGGTCTCGACCGCGGTCATCGACATGCCCGTCTTGATGCGGTTGAAGTTTTCGAGCGTCACCGGATCGGCGCAGCCCGCCAGTGCGAGACACAGGAATCCGACGATCAACAGACGAGAGAGAGTCATGGCGAGCCTTAGGCGATCAGCAGCTTTTCGTAGCCCTGTCGCTCCGCGACAGGAAGCGCGAACGTGCGAATTGGGGCCGCTGTTGGTTGAGGGTGCTTCGACGGGTTGGGTGTCTTTCGTTGATCTCGCTCCCTGTCGCGGAGCGACAGGGCTACCTTTGGGCAAGGCAAATGTGATCGCTCGCCTCGCGTGAGTGCTGTCGCAGGACTGGGCGTCATGATCACTTCAGTTGCTCGACCACGGCGGGGATGAGCTTGGCGAGCTTGGCTCCACCCGCCGCAGCGTTCGCGAGAATCTTGGGGACTTCAGCCGGTTCGAGATGATCAGGGAGACACATGTCGGTGACGACTGAGAAGCCGAGTACCTGCATGCCACCATGCACTGCGACCAAGACCTCAGGGACGGTAGACATGCCAACCACGTCTGCTCCGAGAGCCTTCAGCATCCGGTACTCGGCCCGCGTTTCGAGGTTTGGGCCGGGGACCGCGACGAACACTCCCTTATGGACTTGAATGCCGAGAGCCAGCGCCGACGAGCGTGCCAGCCCGATGAGGCTCTTCGTGTACGGCTCGCATAGGTCAGGCCAGCGCGGCCCGAGACTGTCATCGTTCACACCGCGCAGTGGATTGTCGGGAAGCAAACTGATGTGGTCCTCGATCACGACGATGTCGGACAATTCCAATTGAGGATTGATCCCGCCAGCCGCGTTGGTCACGAGGAGCGTGTCCGCTCCGAGCGCCTTCATGACGCGCACGGGGAACGTCACCTGTTGCAACGAGTAGCCTTCGTAGTAATGGAACCGACCTTCCATGGCGACGATCGGGACACCACGCAACAGGCCACAGACCAAGCGGCCGGCATGACCCGGCGCGGTCGAGACCGGGAAGTGCGGGATGTCACCGTAAGGGATCGTGGCCTGTTGTTCGATCTGCTCGGCGAGTCCGCCGAGGCCGGTCCCCAAAATCAAACCGACCCGAGCCTGCCCGGTCCACGACTTCCGAATGAACTCCACCGCTTCACGAATCTGTTGAGACAATCCCTGCACGACGTGACTCCCTGAATTGGAACAATCATCAATGGCCGTGGGCGCGGTTCACTCGCCCCGACACCCTCCACCGCAGAATGCTGAGACCGCCTGTGAAACACAAGTGGCCGGACAATGCCGCGAACAGCACATTCTCGACGCGGTGGTTGGAAAACGACCGGCTAGTTCATCTGGGACGCGACGAAAAAATGAGCCGACGCCCCCAAGGGGAACGTCGGCCAGTTTGCCTGCGATACGAACAATCGGTGACAGTCGAAACTTGGGCCGACAGCACCCACCAGGACACGTCTCAAACGTGACTGGCAGCCGGTTAGCAACGCGAGACCGATACGCTCGCAGAACTGTGGCACCGGCTGGCTCCAGCGTCAGTAGTCTTCATCGTCGTCATCATCATCTTCATCGTCGTCGTCATCATCATCGTCGAACTCGTCGTCGTCATCGAAGTCGTCGAACTCGTCATCGACTTCTTCATCTTCGAGTTCTTCGGCCTCGTCGTCTTCAAACTCATCGTCTTCATCGTCCTCGAAATCATCATCCCCTGGCGGACCATCGTCGTCGCCCGCCATCTGTGCTCCACCATGGGGGAACGCAGGCAACCAGTTTGGCAATGTGGCCACTTTCTCGAACAGAACTTTACTCATCTGTGCAACCTCTAAAACTCGAACAGTGGACGGAATATTCCTGACTGAGTTCGGTGTGGAGTGGGCTGGCGGTTTGGTGCCGACAGCCTTTTCCACAGACGGTCTCAAATCCTTCAAAACAGGCGGTGAACTCGACTTGTTGCGTGGCTCGGAATGACTTCGCAGCACCGGTCCCGAGCCGTGTGCGGCACTGGATAGTCGAGACGCAAAACGTTGTCAAGCGGCACCTCTCGGCAGAATCTCAAATCCGAGTGGATGATCGGCCGAACTCATTCGTGGGATAGCGAATTCATTTTGAATGCGGCGGAAAAAAACTTTTCCTACGGACTTCACGTGGCACAGTCGTCACGGTTTGACAAATCGGAAGTGAGAGAGAAACTCACGCGTACGTTTTTCTGAAATCGCAGCACCGCAGCCGCGTTGAAAGCATATTTCCTGGATCTGGCAACTGACTCTGTGAACGTGATCGCGGTTATCGCTGGCCCCGTTTCCGTGCGGTGGAAAGCACCACGAAGGCTTTCGTGGCGAATGTCTTGGTGTTGGATTGTGGCGACGATCAAACGGCGAGTTCCCAGCTTGTGGCAACTCGTTCGGTGACTATGATCCCGCGCCCTCAGCGGGTCACTGGTGTGACGTTCACGCTGCAACGCTGTTGCGAGTCCCTCTCGTGAGGCGTAGCGAACGGAGCGGTCTTATGCGGCCTGCGCGGCTCTCTTTCTCCTGATTTTGGCAAGCGACGAAAACACTGTGTCACAGACGCATGGAATTCAACTCGAAGGGAGCCGTTTCTGGGTGACACACCGTCGGAAAAAGTACGGGCCGTTCGACTACGAATGGAACTCGGATTTCTGCGGCGTGGTGATGCTCTATGACGGTGAGCGGTTCGGCGAGTATTGCAGCGTTGACGAACTGTTCGCCGATCTCAAGCCATTCGCGCTCCCCATGGCCGTCGTACGCGTCACCAGTATCGTCATGGGTTGTGTGCTGTATGGCATCCTGAATGGACTGATCGAAGCAGAACGGCATCGGCTCGTGGAACTACGCCTGTATCAGTTCGGGTTCGAGCGGTTCGTGGTGGTTCGGTAGCTCGGCGCGTCGCCTCGAACACTCTTCGGTTCGTCGCGTTCCGCCACCTTGAGTCGTCTGCTACTCTCCGCTTCGTCGCGGTGAACAGCGGCTCGGCAGAAAGTGAATATCACAAGCCCGAAGCGCTCGCTTCGAGTTCCGTTGGATCAGAGTTTTCGGCCGAGGGCCCAACAGCGGTTGAAAAGCGGAGGATGGCCTCCGAAGCCGTCCGTTTTGAGCGTTGAAAGCGGGACGGGAAAGGTGCCCATCCTGCGTTCTTCAACAGGCTGCTAACAGCCGTTGAAAAGCGAAGGGGACGCGGCACCAAGGGGATTTTTCAACAGACGGCTTAGCGCACTGCGACACAGGAGGCGATGGCGATCGTGGAAGGAAACGAAGTGTCGCGAGGCAACGCGCCGGAAGATCGACATTCATTCGAGCAGCCTGCGTCTCGGGGCTTCGCCTCAGCAGATGACGGTTCGGCGAACAGCCACTGGCCTAGCGGCGAGTTGCTCCCCACCGCAGCAGCGCCGCCTGCCAATCTCGTTCTGCAACGTGATCTGCGTCTGAGTATCGGCGATGGCACGATGTATGGCGTGATGGTTGGGGGAGGCGAGTCCTATCTTCAGGCGTTCGTACTCGCGGTGGGACTGGGTGAAGTGTTTGCCGGTCTCGTGGCCACCGTTCCGGTATTGATCGGCAGCCTGCTGCAATTGATCTCGCCGCGTGCGGTGCGATTCTTCGGTTCTCACAAACGCTGGGTCGTGGTCTGTTCGCTCTTGCAGGCCGCGTGCTTCCTGCCGTTGATTTCAGCGGCCTGGGGCGGCCACATCTCGGCCATGTCGGCGATGCTGATCTCGTCCGTTTATTGGGGGGCGAGTCTCGGGACTGGCCCCGCGTGGAACACCTGGCAAGGGACGATCATTCCTCGCCCGTTGCGAGCCAAGTTTTTTGCGAAGCGATCGCGACTCTGTCAGGCAACGACCTTGGTGGGGTTTCTCGCGGCAGGCTTCGCGCTCGAAGCGGGCAAGGCCGACGGCAATCGTGTTGCGATCTTCGCGGTGTTGTTTGGCGTGTCGTGCGTGTGCCGAATCTTATCTTCCGCATGCTTGGCCTTTCAGAGTGAACCGACTCCGATCCCCGAGGACATGCGGTTTTTGACTCCGCGCGAACAGTGGCAAAAGTTCTCGCGAGGCCCCTCCGGCCGGCTGCTGCTGTTCGCCGTATCGATGCAGGTTGGAGTCTACGTCGCGGGACCGTTCTTCGTGCCGTACATGTTGAAGGAACTGCACTTCGCCTACACCGACTACGCGATCCTGATCGGCGCGTCTTTCGTGGCCAAGTTCGTTTGCCTGCCCTGGTGGGGCCGACTCGCGCATCGCACGGGCGCGCAGCGTCTCCTCTGGATCGGTGCCGTCGGAATCATTCCCTTGGCCGGAGGCTGGGCCGTGAGCTCCAACTATTGGTGGCTGTTGTCGCTGCAATTGTTGGCAGGAGCCTCGTGGGGCGCTTACGAACTGGCTCTCGTGTTGCTCTTCTTCGAGACAATTCCGGAGTCGGAACGAACCAGTCTGCTGACGCTCTATAACGTCGCCAACTCAGCGGCACTTGCCGTGGGATCATTGATCGGAGCCGCATTGCTGCAAACAGTCGGTATCAGCGTGACCGGCTACCTCACCGTGTTCGCGGCCTCGACGCTGCTGCGATTGGTCACGATGGTCCTGCTGCGGAGGATCCCGACCACAAACGTGCTGTCCGCCGCCGTTCCCGTCCGACCGCTCAGCGTGAGGTCATCGGGGGAGTCCCTCGGCGCACCGATCTTGCCGGGGCTGCCCGATCAAACGAGTGAAGAGTGAGTACCATCCGCACACCAACTCGCAGCGTGAGCGAGGGAGTCGCGCTATTCTTGTTTTCGCCCCAACGGGGCCTCGGACACCAGCCCAGGGCCAGCGAGCCTCAGGGAGCGCCGCCCTGGGTTTGTTGGCGTGTATTGATAGTGCCCTGTAGGGGCACAGGAGCTTTGACGGATCGGCCTCGCACGACCGTGTGGTCTCGACCAAAATTTCCCGTGCCCCTTCAGGGCACAACTTTTCGACTTTCCGTATCCCCAGGGCGGCGCTCACGTTGTTCGCTGGCCCTGGGCTGATCTCCGAGGCCCCGTTGGGGCGAAGACAACTTCAATCCTCGAATA
>JAYTXB010001126.1:0-6167 GCA_043743205.1 Schlesneria sp. | reverse complement strand
GCGGGTCAGCAACTGGGGATGGTCGAGTTCGCGGACTTGATCTACTACCGCTCGGCCTTCTTCGTCGAAGAGCGTCGCAAAACAACCAGCGCCACTTACGAGCCAACCGCCCCGACGCTGTTCGGGCGTCAGGAAGGCCGCATCGCCCGCGCTAATCGCGGCAAAGACCCGCTCTATCTGTTCGCTGCGCTGCAACGCCAACTCGGCTACCCTTCAGTCCCGCGCTCGAAGAGAGCGAACGAATTCAAACTCCACCCGCTCCTCGAACTGCGAATCTCTCGTCTGGAGAAGCGACTCCAATTGGCCGAGACTGAAGCCAAGGGCAAACTCGACTTGGCCGAGTTCTACCTCAAGCCGACCGAGCTACCACCGGATGACCCGCTCTTGCACGACTTGAGCTGAGAGGTCTAGGTCGTAGCAGTCCATTTCCTCGAGTTGAGGAATGCGGATGTTCCGACCTCAGGCTTCCGAGAGAGACTTCAGCAGGACGTGAGACAGGGCCGCCGAGTTCTTCCATGACAACGGTGCTTGGGCGAGTTGAAAGGTGTTGAGCCGCCGCCAGTCAGATTCCAAGTGGCAGCGAAACCGATTGACGACGGTTGCTTCCGGTCGTTGTGCCGAGAACTCTTGGGCCAAGCGAGGATAATGGGATTGAGGCAGGTGCGAGGCGACCGAGTAGATCAATGCTCGCAGGTCGTCCGCGCGTCGGTCTGCTGTGGGGAGCTGCCGGTGGTGTCTCGTATCGAAGTCGATCCAACTCGCGGACTGAGTCCTGGAGTCGATGATGACATTGTTGGCGGTGGCGTCGCCGTGGCTGATCGACTGGTGTAGACCGTTTCCCCAATCGGCTTGGTGTTGGTGCAGCTGATCGAGTGCCGCCATGGCCCAACGGATCGCCGCGAACTGTTCGTCGAGCGAGCTGGCGCGGTCGATCAAGATGTTTTGAAGTGGCCGACCGGAGCAGACGCGACTCACCAGACCTCCGAACTTTTCATACGGACTCGGATGGGTTTGAAACACGATCTCGTGGCTCGTCGCCGATTCGACGGCGAGTTCCCAGCGTAACCACTCATCGTCCACAAGGACTTCCACATTGCTGCGTTGACGACGCAGGTAGATGTTTCCGACGCGGATCGCGATGCCGCTTCCGAGTCGGCGTGACTTCAACATCAACGCGGTGTCATCAACGCGGACTCGCCGCACTCGATGCAATCGACCGCATGCCAAGATGCGGCCCGTCAGCCGCCTGGCTTCATGGAGTAGACCATCGAAATGTGAGGCAGTCATTCAACGAATCCGGTCAGAGAAGTAGAGCCTCCCGTTTCGATGCAAGATGGCCCAGACATATTTGAAGAATGTGCGGACGTATCCAAACGGTTGAGCCTGCATCCGACGGCTGGAACTGAGGGCCGTGATCGAGCGGTCATATACGAAACGATGAGGCCGGTGGCGATAGAGGCTGGCGAGTATCGGCCATTCCTCACCAATGGCGACCTCTTCGTCGAACGGCCCGAACTCGTCGAACACTGTCGCCGTGCAAAACATCAGCGCGGGCATCGCCTTTGCGCGGGCAAGCGGCAGGCGTCGCACGTGTTCCCAGAAGCACCACCAGAGTCGTGCTCGCAGCCCGCCTTCGAGTCCCGCCAATCGAGTGATCCCCGCTTCGATGCCACCGGACTCACAGTGTTCCACGATGCGCTGCAAGCAGTGGGGTGGAACGTGTGTGTCGGCATCCACGAAGACCAGAATCCGACCGGAGGCATTTGAACGTCCATGATTCCGGGCACGTGCGGCTCCAAGATGATCGAGTTGCAGGCAGACGATTCCTCGGGTTGCGGCAAACTGAATGAGAATGTCCCAAGTTCCGTCGGTACTCGCGTTATCGACGACAATGATTTCAGCGGCATGCCGTTCGAGATGTGTGACAGCAGTCAGAACACATTCCAGTGTCTGGCCGATCAGCCGATGTTCGTTGCGTGCCGGGATGATGATGGAAACGAGCGGCTCACTCATGGTTGCCTCGATTCCAAAACGTACAGATCACGGCTGACACACAAGCCGGGCCATTCCGCAGGTTCGGCGTTCACGACGACCAGCCCTGCCGTCTCAAACAATCGAAGCAGTTCCCGGCGAGTCAAGTAGCGGCGCGGAAACAGCGAGCCGTCGGCTGGTCGGATCACTCGCACAGCGGTGGCCACTCGCAGAGCCATCCTTCCCCAAACGAACTCGCGCAGGGTCAGCACGGTACGACCCCACCACCCGCGATAGGTCGATTGCAACACAATCACCCGACCACGAGAAACGCGACGAGCTTCGATCAGCAACTCCAGCGGCGACTCGGGGTATTGCAGAACGAACAGCAGCAACAACCCGTCAAACTCGCGATCGTCAACCGGGATCCGGCCCGCCTCGAAGATCACCGGGCCGGGACCAACCCAATGCATGTCGGCAACATCGAACTCGCTCACCGACAGCAGCGTGCGACGACGAATCTCGTCCGCGTTGTGACCGGTTCCCGAACCGATGTCCGCGACCAGTCCCGCAGCCGGCAGGTGCGAGCCAATGCGGGCGACCAAGGCTGTCGCTCGATGAGTCATGACCCAATCCGCCAGCCACTTCATCACGGCAACTCTCCGTTTGACATCGTTCCCGATTCGGACATCAACCGAGTCGCCGTAGTCGGTTCGTGTCCCGAGTCGATCAATTGACGAATCAGCCTCACCGCGCGAGGCAAGTCGCCGCGCCGCACATCGGCGGGATGGAGGGCGATGCATGGTATGGCGGCGCTGTCGCATCGCCGCAACACGCCACCAATCAACTCGCCTCCGCGAGACAGCCAACCCAAACGGCCCCAATCCCAAGACCACGTTACCAGCGAACGTACACGATGCGGATCTCGGCAGGATTCCAACGATCGGAACCGCATCACGAACCGGAACGATGCCAGTTCGGTCGAGCGAATCGGCAACTGCCACGCTGGAGGCACCAGTCCGTGGGCCTGTTCGCCAGTCAGTTCAGTGAACTCGGCGCGGGCTGTTCGCAGACGTTCCTGAATGACCGACGCAGCCAGCCCTCGAAACTCATCGGCTTGGCCGGTCAGCAGTGAGACCGGACGAAAACGATGCTGGCTTTGATGAGTCCAGCCGTGCAGCAATCGCTCTTCGACTGACGCCATGAGATCGCGAAAGCCGCCGTTGGCAAACCGACTCGTCGCAGTGGGATTCGGCACGGCGTGCCAACGTGGAACGACAGCGACTGACATTCGAGACCCGAGGGCTGGCTGCAAGGCCTCGACGATGATGTTCAATTCCCGCAGAAAGACGGGAGCGAAATCGTGAATGACAACCAGCATCGGCCGTTGGGGAATGGTTGAAACAACGCACCGAGGAATGTCGGAAATCAAAATTTGACCTTGAGAATCGATGACGCGGGTGGAACTGAACAGCGCGCGGTTCCTGTGGGAAATCAACGGTCAGAAACGCGGGGTCGGGTTCGACCAGAAAGCCGTTCATCTCTCTAGGTTCTGAAGTGTAACCGCCATCACCAATCCGAAAAGTCCGCGCGGGCTTCATTTCAAACTGGTCACGTCGCGCCGTCGTGACCTCCAGCAAGTTCTTGCCCAACACGGACTCGCCCGAGTCAGGTTTCAAGTCGGTCATATCTCGCGCGGCCCAAACCGATTCTTTCTGAGCAGTGGACGTGAGTCCTCGGGCTCTTGGGGTGAAGAACCGGAGAACTTACGTCCATCGCTCGGAAATGTCTCACTCCTGACAGTACGCGGGATCGCTCGCCGAAGTGTTCTACCTCAAGGAATTTTTCAGGCTGTCTTCATAGACGCGGCGCGCTTTGTCGGCCACATTCTGGGACGCTGCGGAGAGTGACCTTCGTTTCGCTGCTCAATGAAAATTCAAATGGATGGGCGAACAATCGACTGCGATTTTGGTGTCGTCAGTCCCTTTCTTCTATAACTCGCACGGTCATGAGTGAGACATCTCCGAGTGGTGGACGTGAGTCCTCCAGTTCTTCACCCCAAAAGACCGAGGACTCACGTCCACCGCTCAGAAAGACTCGGTTTGGGCCGCGCGAGGTCTTACTTCACTGTTCACAACCACTACATCCTGTTCGAGACTCAACATGCTTCCTCGTCTGCGATTCCTGTCGTGCCTGCTGTTGCCATTGCTGTTCGCGTGGCCTGCCTCGGCGGCCGAGGCTCCTGCCAAGTTGAAGCTGCTCTACATGGGAGACAACGGGCATCACCAGCCTGCGGTCCGGTTCAAGCAGCTTCAGCCGGTGTTGAAAAAACGCGGGATCGACCTGACGTATTCGGACGTGATGGCCGATCTGAATGCCGTCACTTTGAAGTCGTATGACGGCGTGGTCGTCTACGCGAACATCGACACCATCGAACCGGAGCAGGCCAAGACGTTGCTCGATTACGTGGCGTCGGGCAAGGGATTCGTTCCGCTCCACTGCGCGAGCTACTGCTTCCGCAACAACGATGATGTGGTGAAGCTGATCGGGGCGCAGTTCCTGCGTCACGGGACCGGCACGTTTCGGACGACGATTGCTCAAGCCGATCATCCGGTGATGCAGGGCTTCAAGGGGTTCGAGAGTTGGGATGAAACGTATGTTCACTCGAAGCACAACGAGGAGAATCGCACGGTTCTCGAAACGCGGGCCGAAGGGGACGGGAACGAGCCGTGGACGTGGGTGAGGACTCACGGCAAGGGCCGCGTCTTCTACACGGCCTGGGGTCACGATGCCCGGACGTTTGCCAATCCCGGCTTCCACAACCTCGTCGAACGCGGCATCCGCTGGGCGTGCGGACAAGACCCCGCCGTCGCGCCGTCGTTCTCCGACAGGCCCGAGATGACGACGCTCGCGAAAGACCTCAAGCCGTTCGAGTACATCGAGACCGACGGCATCCCGTTCTATCCTCCCGGCAAGAATTGGGGGACGCAGGAAAAGGCGACGCGCAAGATGCAAAAGCCCGTTCCGCCGGAAGAGTCGATGCAGCACCTCGTCACGCCGGTCGGCTTTGAAGTGAAGTTGTTCGCGTCCGAGAAGAACTTTGAGGGGAAGCCGATCGCCATGAACTGGGATGATCGGGGTCGCCTCTGGATTTGCGAGACGCTCGACTACCCGAACGAACTTCAGCCGAAGGGCGAGGGCCGCGACCGCATCCGCATCTGTGAAGACACCAACGGCGATTGGGTCGCCGACAAGTTCATCGTCTTCGCCGACCAGCTCAGTATCCCGACCGCCCTCACGTTCTATCGCGGCGGCGTTATCGTGCAGGATGGAACCGAGACGATCTATCTCAAGGACAACGACGGCGACGACAAAGCCGATCTGCGGAAGGTACTCGTCACCGGCTGGAACATGAGGGACACGCACGGCGAAGTCAGCAACTTCCAATACGGCCTCGACAACTGGTACTACGCGATGCAGGGCTACAACGACTCGCGCCCGGTGCTGACCGACGGCCGAGCGGTCACGCCGTTCAAACAGGGATTCTTCCGGTTCAAGGTCGAGGGCGAAGGAGACCAAACCGCCGTCACCGACATCGAGTTCCTGCGCTCAACGAACAACAACACGTGGGGATTGGGCCTGAGCGAAGAGGGTCTCGTGTTCGGCTCGACCGCGAACGGGAACCCCTCCGAATTCATGGCGATCCCGAATCGCTACTACGAGTCGGTGCGAGGTTGGTCCTCGACCGTGCTGAACGGGATTGCCGACAGCAACAAGTTTGAATCGCTCGACGAGAACAAGGTCCGGCAAGTCGATCATCACGGCGGCTTCACGGCGGCGGCGGGACATGCACTGTACACGGCCCGCAACTATCCGAAGGAGTACTGGAACCGAGCCGCCTTCGTCACGGAGGCGACCGGTCACCTGATCGCGACGTTCATCATTCGCGAAGACGGAGCCGGTTTCCGCTCGAAGAACTCGTGGAATCTGCTGGCCAGCAACGACGAATGGTCCGGGCCGATCATGGCCGAGGTCGGACCCGACGGGAACGTCTGGCTCATCGACTGGTACAACTTCATCATCCAACACAACCCGACTCCCGTTGGCTTCAAGAACGGCAAGGGCAATGCCTACGAATCCGAACTGCGGGACAAAAAGCACGGCCGCATCTATCGGCTGGTCTACACCGGCAAAGG
>JAYTXB010001125.1:0-32676 GCA_043743205.1 Schlesneria sp. | reverse complement strand
GCCTTGTCGGCGAAGGTTCGTTGTTGGCGGTTGGTCTTCGTGCCGAGTTGTTCGAGCCAGTCAATGTTGCCAGCATCCCCGTCGTTGTCGTGGATGCTGTTGAGCAGTTCGAGGAAGACCGGTTCGCCCGCCGTGTCGCCGAGTTGGATCAGGCTCAGCGCGGCGTGGCCTCGGACGCGCGGGTCGGAGTCGGGGAGGAGGCCCTTCAAGAGTTTGAGGGCCTCGGCGCGGTCGGGGTCGGAGACGAGATGTTCGGCCGCGTGGACTCGTGCCGTTGCCGACGATGACGCGGCCAGCGCGCGGTAGAACGCGAACGAATGCTCGGGGCCGATCTGCTCGACCGCTTCGAGAATCTTCTCGGCGGTGAGCAGGTCTTCGTGATCGACCGATTCGGGCATCCGCGCACCGGCTCGCGCAGACCGTTTGATCTCATCGAAGTCGGACTGAAGCGAATCGACTTTGCTGATCGCGTCCATCTGTGCGTTGAACATCGCTCCTTGCTGACTGAAGCGCACGCCGGTTTGTTCGCGATGCTGCTCGGCAAACTCAGCCTCCGCGTAGAGGCGGGCGAAGAGCGGCAACGCCTCCTGCGCCTTGAGTTGCCCCAGCGCCCAGACGACCGAGGCACGCGACAGCCCGCTCTCCAAATCAACCGCCTCGATCAGCCACCGCACAGCCCGCGCGTCGCCGATCGCGCCACAAGCCCGCGCGGCGTTGGAGCGAACCACGCGGTCCTTGCTCGTCAGTGCCGTTTGCAATGTCGGCAGGAACTCGATCCCCGCCGCTGCAAACACGTCGCGCGCCGTGTCTCGCCGCCAGTAGTTGTGGTTGCCGTCCGGGTCGTACGACGCCAGCAACTTCGCCGCGTGAGCCGGGTGTTTTCGCAAGACCTTGCCGAGTTCCGCTGCCAGTTCCTGTCGTTCGTCATCGCCATTCCACAGCTTGTGCTCAAGCGCCAAAACCAGCGCAAGTGGAAGGTCACGGGCGATGAACGCCTTCATCGTTTCTGCCGATTCATGCAGCGATTCGATTCCCCCATCGAGTCCCCACGGAATCGAACCTCGATGCGGCGAGCGTTCGAGCCGGACCGACTGCTCGAACACTTCGCGAAGCTGTTGTTCGTCGGTGATCGCTCGGCGTCGGATCAGTTCCTGAGCGGCGAGCGAACGAATGACGAGCGAACTGTCGGCGAGACACGCCTTCAACAACGGTACGATCCGATCATCCTGCCCTTCCATCCGCGCGAGGACAAACAGCGTGGACGACTTCAGCCGCACTTCCTTCTCGGTCAGTTGGCGACTCAGTTCGGGGATGAACTCGGGCGTGAAGAAGGTTCCCTTTTCATCGGCCTTCGTCGCGATGACTCGAACGCGATAGAGCCGATTCGTGTCGGACATCGCCGTGCGGAACTCGGCCAGGTTTGACACCGCGATCTTTCGTCCCTTCGCGTCCGTCACCAATTCGAGTCGCCGCGCATCGACCTTCGCGCCGAGAGCCAGCAGCGGCGGTTCGGTTGCTCCCTTGCGAATGCCGACCAGCCCGCGCGTCCCCATGTGATACGTGACATCCTCGTTCAGCTCGACATTCTTGCGCGCCGTACCTCCCAAGAAGGGGACCGCGTGCGACTTGGGTTTCTCCGTTCCTTGCCAGCCCTCCGCTTCCGCCTGCGGGATGAACGCCGCCGGGCCGCTCGGTGTGATTTTTCCTGTGGTAACGTCGAGCAGCGCGGGCGGGAATCGGCGATAGCTTTCTCCGGAGCGTTGATGAAACCGAAGGTACTCGCCCGCGAAGTGAATCGTAAGTTGATCTCCTTCCGCGTGGAGCGACTCCAGTTTGTCGGTCGGCAGTCCGTCGAAGTGAGTCATCGTCGTGAAGACGCGCGTCGTCGGATCGAAGATCGCCAGCCCCCCCGACGAATCGCTCCAGCCGGTCGCGAAGTAGAGCTTCCCGTCGCGTGCGACGGTTCCGTCGACGACCCGGTTCGCGCACAGGCCGTTCAGTCGATCAAAGGTCTCGACGACTCGCGGCGACATTCCGCGTGTCGTCACCGTGGGAGGCCAGACCAAGCGGACGACGCCCCCCGACGTGCAAACCCAAAGCCCATCGTGGCCTTGCACGACATCCTGCACGCTGTCGGCGGGGAGGCCGTTCGTGGTCGGTTGCGATGAGACGCGGTTCAGTTCGCCCTGCTCGTTCGCAAAGAAGAGGCCGCCGAACGAGGGCCGAAACTCCTGCTGGCTCGATGCGGATGTGTGATGGGAATCTTCGTGCGGGTACTCGTAGCGCGTGTTGTTTTGCCGAGCGCCCAGCACGTGAGTTCCGTCTGGCAGCGTCAACCCGCACCAATCGTCATAGCCATTGCGTTGCGAGAACTCGCTCACACCTGAGCCACGTTCCCGCCACTGCCACCAAGCGAGGCGTCGTTTTGCTGATGTCAGCCGTTCGTCATCGAGGCCTTTTGCCGCTCGATCCGCCTCCTTGTTGACATCGTCTTGCGTGCGGAATGTGAGGAGTGACTCCGGCAATCTCTTGAGCAAATTGGTTTCCGCGTCGAGGACGTACTCGGGTGAGTTCGTTCCAAACACGAGTTGTCGGTCGGGCTGGCCATTGGCGTGACGCTGGCCGACAAAGCGAAGCGGATGGTGGATGTTCTGATGCGAAGGATCGCGCGTCGCCAGTCGCAGTGGTGTGAGCGACAACGTCTCGCGGTCGATCCGGCAAGGACGGTATCCCAGCTTGTTGTCGAGGTGGACGCTTCCCCAAACCTGACCATTCACGATGCCGGCGAATCGGACATATTCATTGCGGTCCGTTGACGTGTCGAGCATTTCGACAGTGGTCCATTCGTCGGTCTCGCGGTCGAACCGCTTCAAATTGATCTGCCGACCTTCTGCCCAGACATATCGTCCGTCAAAGACGATCCGCTCGAAGTCGCCCGGAAACTTCATGTCCAGCTCCTCCAACGAAAACGCTCGCAGCGTGAGGTCTCGCAGATGAAGAACCTGCATGTTGCGAAGCATTCCAATCCAGAGTTCATCCTTGTGGGCAGCCAGCGTGTTGACGCCGTTGTCATAGCATTCGTTGTGAGGATCGCGGCCGCGCTCGAGCCGCAGTTCGGGCGAAAGATCGCCATCGAGCGGCTGAAATGCCACCGACCATCCGGGCGACAGCACACTGGACTTCTTTTTCGTCGGTTTCTCCGTGGACTGAGCCGCTGGCGGCGTGAGTCGGAACAGCCCCTTCGGTGTGCCGACCCAAACGTGTCCGTTCGCCGCAACGACGGCGCGGGCGGCGTCGCCCAATGCGATGCGAACGACGAGCGTTCCCTTGAAGTCGTACACCGCCACGCCCCACGGATGACCGGCATAGACGTGCTTGTCGTCCCTCGCCAGTGCGAGCACGTTTTCGTTGGACGCATACAGCTCGACCCCTGCTGGAACATTGGCCCACGGCACGAAGTGAGCTTTCGGTTGTGCGAGTTCATCGGCAGCGGCGTCTCGCGGCGACATCCGTCTCGCCAACTGAGCACGTGCCGCCGTCCAGCGCGAAGTGGCGAGCGCCTCACTCAAGGCGCGAAGCTGCTCGTCGGTCGAAGCCTGTTGGATCGCGAGAGCCAACGCGGCGTTCACGAGTTCGAGCGGCGAAAGCGAACTGCTCGTGTAACCGCCGTCGCTGAGTTCGCCATCGAACGGCTTGTCGCGTCGCGCGAGCTGCAGCCCGAGTTGTTGCAGCTTGTCGAACTGTTTCTGTTCGACAAGCTGCCGCATCAGGCGATAGATGACCTCGTACTGATTCGCGAACGGCTTGTCGCGGCGGCCTCCTCCTTTGCCCGGACCTCTCCAGTCTTCCGCGTTGAGCAGCAGCTCCAACCGAGCGATCCGATCGGCTTCGGCAGGTTCGCCGTCCAAGTCGAGCAACTCCAACCGCGACCGCGCATCTTCGGGATGAGCTTTCGTGTGAGCGATCAGGAACGCTCGCAACGCCTCGTGTCCCACGAAAAACTGCTTCCACGATGCGGCGTCGTAGTAAACCCTTCCTTCATGGTCATGGCGGGCGGGTTCCTGGGCGATCTCATCAGACGCTCGCGCCCAGTCCTTTCGCAGGAGCAGGACCGCGATCTGAACGGACGGTCCTTTCGACTCCGTCACCTGCTGATCGAGCCATTCGTTGAAGACGGCTGACTGGTTCGCCGCCTCGTGCTTGCGTTGCAGCGCGATCAGCGACGGAACGTGATGCAAGACCGGTTGCAGGATCGCATGGCGTCGTGTGTAAGCGAGTGACTTCTCGACATCACCCTGACCGGCGTGAAGCCGTTCGAGCATCGCGACCAGTTCGGTTTCCGCTACCACTCCTGCTTGACCGCGCTGCGAACCGAACCCGAATCCAAACCCGCCGCCGCCAGCTTGACCGTAGCCGTGACTTCCGTTTTCGTAGGTTTGTTCATCGCCATCCGGGACATCCAACACGGCGGTCTCTCGATTGAGCTTCGCGATCAATTCCAACGCCCGTTCCGCAGCGGTGATCGCGGCCTTCGCCTGCTTCGCGGCGTCGAAGAGTGTTGCCTTGCGGAAGGCAATACTCGCGTCATCGAGCTTCGACTTGGCGAGGTATTCCATCTCCATCGCGAGCGACTGCTCGGGCTGAGCCTGGATCAAGCGGACTCGCGCGAGGACTCGCCGCAAGCGGTTCTCGCCCGCGTCGATCTTGGACGAGATCGCCGCGATCAACTCCGGCTCCGCTTGAATCGTGCGGAATAGACCGACTGTCCGGCGCAAGAAGTCGCCGCGAGAGAGACCGATGTGACTCGATGAACCGCCGCCGCCATACGAACTCGATCGGACGACGCGCACGTCGCGCCCCTCGTCGAACTTCAATGGTTGCCCGTTCACGAAGGCGACCGGACTGCGATCCATGTCGAGCTTCAAGACGACTTCAAGCAGCAGTTCCCTCGCCCGCGCAGTCTGCTCCTGCTGGACGAGGAACTGCGCGTAGTCCATCGCGAACCGCAGCCCCTTCATACTGAAGCCAGCGGGGCGGTGCAGCTCACGCACGAGCTTCACCTTCTCGACATCGGGCGTCACCTGCTCGTTGCCCTGTGCATCTGGCTGATCAAGGTCGCGTGGAATGCCGCCCGCCCACTGCGGGAACTCAAACACGAATGGTTCGGTATCGGTTCGATGATTGAGCCAGACTCGTTCATACTCGCGCCGCGCATCGTCGAGCGCATCGAGTGCGATGAACCGCCGGATCAGCCAGTTGTCGCGATGGCTCCCGATCTCGGATGAGCCGCCGAAATGATATCGGCCCACGCCCGTACTCTCGGTGGACTGCTCGACATAGAAGCCGTCTCCCGGCAACGCCCCGTTCTGCCAACCAGCGTCTTCGCGGTTCGAGAGTCTCTTCGCGACAGAGCGATACCCTGCGAGAGCCTGCTCCTTCTCGCCGGTCGCCAGCAACAGATCAGCCTCGATCAACGCCCGCCTCGCCGCCGGGATTGTTTTCTCCTCCCGCCGCAGCGCGACCAAAAAAGCCTGCGCACGCGGCCGAGCGATCCGCATCGCAGACGACTCGCCCCCGTCGAGCGCCAGATACGCGACAAACGCCCGCTGCTCGTCGCCGTCCTCTTCGAGCTTCTGTGCCTGCTCGAACAGCTCCCGCTGCTTGTCGAACTCCGCCGAGTGAGCGATCACCTCGGCCAGCGTCTCCTTCTCGGTCGGAGCCGCCAGCAAGTCGGCTCCTCCGCCGAAGCCACTCGCCGCCACAACCGCCACGATCAGACATGACCATCGC
Organism: Schlesneria sp.; assembly: GCA_043743205.1. Lineage (GTDB taxonomy): Bacteria > Planctomycetota > Planctomycetia > Planctomycetales > Planctomycetaceae > Schlesneria. The sequence continues at coordinate 26,886 of JAYTXB010001125.1, read as the reverse complement.
ATGCACAGTCTCCTTCACCTCGACCGTTGTTCATTCCACTCCGCTTCTCGCCGAGAACGGGCCGTCCTACGATCCGTCACAACGAATGGCCCTGTGGCAATCGTCTCCAGAGACAAAGAGAACCGCCACGCGATCGTTTGGTTCCCGGAATTGTGAGGCTGGAGCGGACGAACGCAACTTTGGGAGTGCTGCGGCTCGACGGTGTGGTGCGATGAGGGACCAGGCTTTCATCTGCCATCCAAGACGAATTCGGATTTCGGGTCTTTCAAAGGCGCGTTCCGTGCGATCGAGACGTGGGCGAGCAGCGACCTCTACTTTGCGATGGCTGCTCGCGACGTGCTTTTCGTTGGAGGATGGGCAGGAGTGCCCATCCTACAGTGCCAATGCCTGACTCGACCGGATGGCAGGTGCCGCCAAGAATACCACGCCTCTCCGCGATCAGAGTCGCAAGTGTCTAACAATATAGTCTGTTGCGTCATCCATTGAGGCTTGGTCACGTCCAAACTTGCCGGCTGGTTGGGCCGACTTGCTGACTTGTTGCCCCCACTGGGCGGGTTTCTCACCCCCCTTGCCGACTTCTCGGGCCGACTCGACGGCTGGCTGAGCTGACTTGCCGACTGTTCGGGCCAGCTTGCCGGGTGGACGGGGCGACTGTTTGGCCTGACATGTCGGCTGGTTGGCTCGACTTGGCGACTTTCCGGCTCGACTGGCCGACTTGTTGCCCCGACAAGTGGGCCTGCGCACCCGTCGAGTCGCTCCGTCCCGGCGGCGTGTTGCTTCGCTCCAGCTGCGTGTCGTCGCTTTTTCCCGGCGAGACCGAGTTCGGCCATTCCACGCCCATCACGGCGAATCAAATGACCGTCGGCCCGTTCGACCCCGGCAGCACGGTTTCGTTCCGCACCCGCGTGGCCAACTCCAACCCCGGCTTCGTCACCAGCCCCGTCGTGACGGTGGTGATCGCGGGCTGAGCGTAACAGCCCGTTGAAAACTGTAGGATGGCCTCCCAGGCCGTCGTTTTTCGGCTGTAAAAACGGACGGGCAAGGTGCCCATCCTACGGTTTTCAACAGGCCGGTAAGGCAGCAGCCGACATCGTCAGGGGATTGGTCTCACGTTGAGTGAGCCGGCCGGGTGGCTGGGGGCCACACTTCGTGGCCCCCCGTGAAGAGACCTCGTCATGGGTCACACTCACTGGGGGCGTCGAAACGCCGACCCCAGCCACACCGCCGACTCGTCTGGACTCGGAATTGTTTGCCAGCTATATCGCCCCACCAGTTGCCTAAGTCACTTCTGCAATGTGCGGTGTGCGCAGGGAGTGGCATGCTGGCGTTTGATGGGAGGCAGGTGCCTCAAAATGCGAGCCGACGCCGTGGCGTCAGGCTTGGCCCGGGGGATTCCAGCGATGAGCCTGCCGATTCCGGAACGAGTTCAACGCAACATCGACTCGATTGCCGAACTCGAACAGGAGTTTCTGCGCCAGCGATCGACCGTCGCCTGCATCAGCGACCGGATCGCGGATGTTGCCGCCAGTCCCTTCTTCATCGTGGGGCACTTGGCCTGGTTTGCCGGCTGGATTCTGGTCAATACGTTCGACTGCCTGGGCATCGTGCATTTCGATCCGTATCCGTTCTGTTTCCTCGCCCTGTGCATCGCCTCCGAGGCGGCCCTGCTCTCGATGTTCGTCCTGATGAGCCAGCAGCGCCAGACTCGTCAAGCCGACCAGTGGGCGCACGTCGGGCTTCAAGTCGGCATGTTGAGCGAGCAGGAGACGACGAAGATGCTCCAGATGTTGCAGTCGATCTGCAACCACCTGGGCCTGAAGAAAATCGGTCAGGATCTGGAACTGAGGGAGATGGTGAAGGAAACCCCGTTCGTGGCCGTGATGCAGGAACTCGAAAAGGCGCTGGTGGCCACCGAGGCCACGTCGGCGCGACTGGCCGACGAAGAGAAGCAGGCCGCATGACCCCGTGTGTCGTCTTCGACCCGGCTCGCTCGCCAGTTCCGTAGGGTGCGTGGAGTCTTCGGAACGCACCATCATCGCCGGGTGGACCAGCGTGCCTCAAGCTGGGTGCGAAGCACAAGAAACTTCACATCGAACGTTGATCAAAGCCGCGCCATACCATTTCATCGGGCGTCCCAAAAAGTTTCTTGGGCCTGCGGCCCGGCTTGACGCAAGCCGGGCCGCCCGATGCCCGAAAATTGGGGTCAACGAATGCTGTTGTCGGAGTTGACGGGGTGACCCGGACGCGGCTTTGGGCGGAGTGGCTGGGACCAGAGCGGGTTCGTGATGCCCCGGTCTGAAGTTTGGTGAAAAATCCGCCGCTTCGCTCATAGCGGTGTCCAGCCACAGCTACCGACCGTCTTAGTTCATTCCTGATTTGTGATCAGGCCAACCAATCAGTCATGACCTTGCCGCCGACATCGGTCAGGCGGAAGTCGCGGCCTTGGTTGCGGTGAGTCAGCTTCAGGTGGTCGAGGCCGAACAGGTGCAGCAGCGTGGCGTGGAAGTCGTTCATGGAAACGGGGTCTCGCGCAACGCCCCAGCCGATTTCGTCGGAGTCGCCGTAGATCGTTCCGCCCTTCACGCCGCCGCCGGCCATCCACATTGAGAACGCGAACGGATGATGATCGCGGCCGGTGTTGGCTTCGCGGCCGTTGCGATTCTCACCGAGTGGCGTGCGACCGAACTCGGCACCCCACACGATCAGCGTGCTGTCGAACAGTCCGCGCTGCTTGAGGTCCTTGATGAGCGCCGCGATCGGTTGATCGACGACCCACGTGTTGTAATGCAGGTCGGCTTCGAGACTGCTGTGCTGGTCCCACGCCTCGTAAATGATGTTTACAAAGCGGACGCCCCGCTCGACCATGCGCCGCGCGAGCAGGCAGTTGCGAGCGAACGACAACTGCGCATTGTTCACGTGGCCTCGACCCGTCGCCTGCGGATGCTGGGCGCGGTTGATCCCATAGGCATCCTGCGTCGTGGCCGTTTCACCGTTGAGGTCGATCAACTCCGGAGCGGCCGACTGCATCCGAAAGGCGAGTTCATAGCTGGCAATGCGACTGGCGATCTCGGGGTCTTGCATGTCGTCCAGTCGTCGTTCGTTCAGCGACTTGAGCGTATTGAGGCCGCGCCGTTGCAACTCGGGCGGCAGGCCAGCAGGGTTCGACAAGTTCAACACCGGCTCACCCTGATTGCGGAAGAGGACTCCCGCATGATGCGACGGCAGGAAGCCGCTGGACCATAGCGACGCTCCGCCACTCGAACCGCGTCCGCTGGTGAGGACCACATAACCGGGCAGGTTCTGCGATTCTGTGCCGAGTCCATACGTCAGCCAACTTCCCATCGTCGGCAGACCAAACGTCGCGCGACCGCAACTGAGCAGCAACTGGCCGGGATGATGATTGAACTGCTCGGAGTGCATCGAGCGAATCATCAGGATGTCGTCGGCACAGCTTGCGATGTTGGGAACGAAGTCGGAGAAATCCATCCCGCATTCGCCATGCTTCGACCACATGCGTGGCGAACCGAGCAGCACGGCCGAGTCCTTCTTGATGAACGCGAAGCGGACCTTTTCGAGCATCTCCTTCGGCAGCGGTTTGCCATCCAACTCATTGAGTTTCGGCTTCGGGTTAAAGAGGTCCAGATGAGACGGCGCACCGGCTTGCAGAAGGAAGATGCAACTCTTCGCCTGCGGTGCGAAGTGCGGCATCCGGTTCAGAATGGCCTGCCGAACCGTGTCCGCTGGATCAGCGTGACCACGCCCCGGAGAAGCCTCAGCGGCGGCAAGCGACGACGGTCCAAAGCGGCCATCCTGAAGTAACGCCCCCGCCAATCCGGCCAACCCCAACCCGCTGGCCATCGAGGTCAGGAAGTCTCGTCGAGTTTGAAGCAGATGCTGTTGGAATGGATTCATCATGTTGATTCTCCGAACGACCGCAGCCGTTTCGCAGGTGTGACATTCGCGGCGTGAGGACGTGAAACGGAACAGACCTCGCAAGACATCGAGTTCATCTCCCTTGAGTCAAATCAGCCTCTCAAGCTTCCCTTTTTGTTTCACAATGTTCTTGTAGTCCCATTGAACCGTCTTGGCTTTCTTCAGCCATCGCCTCAATACGGTCTTCTTGATCTCGGACACATCGTTGTAAAAGACCGAAGCGTCCTTGAATTTCTTGCCGACGACATTCAGGCCCTTTTCGTCAAACGACGCACCGCTCCAGAACATCAGTCGAATCCCCGCTTTCTGCCTGCTGTAACCGACGAGAGGATTTCCATCGAGGAACCAGACGGGATGCGCGTGCCAGATCTTGCACTCAGCTCCGGACAAACCTCTATCAATCTCATCAGCCAAGGCATCGCAGATGTCTTTGTCAGACGGTTCCTGCTCGTCGTTGTACTCTTGAATCTCAGTGACCAAGGCGAACCTCACTCTCTTGTGATGAACTCATCGAGGTTGAGCAGGATGCGTGCGGTGGCAATCCAGCTAGCGTTTTCATCGGGTTTGACGGACGGGGCCGCGTCGCTGCCGATCAGTTGCTTGGCCGCGTCGGGATGTTCGCGATACCAGTCTCGCGCGGCGGTAAGGAGCGTGGTCAGTTCGTTCAGCTCGACGGATCGCGGCGGGCGGGCAACGCAGAGGCGGAAGCCGTGCGTTAGTCGCGCGGTGTCGTCCTCGGCGGGAGCGGTCAGCAGGCGACGTGCGAACGCGCGGGCGGTCTCGATGAACTGCTCGTTGTTGAGTGATGTGAGGGCTTGCAGCGGTGTGTTGGACGCGCGGCGCTCGATGCACGTGAGGTTCGCGTCGGGACAGTCGAACGTCGTCAGGTTCGGATGAGGCGACGTCCGTTTGAAGAACGTGTACATGCCACGGCGGTAGCGGTCCTCACCTTTCGAGTCGTCCCATTTGAAGTTGCCCGCGTAACTCAACTCGGCAATCCCCGGCGGCAGCGGCGGGAAGACACTCGGGCCACCGATCTTCTTCGAGATCAAACCGGCCACGTCGAGACTGATGTCGCGCACGATCTCGCCCTCCACGCGCAACCGGTTCTGCCGCGCGAGCCAGACGTTTTGCGGATCGGCTTCACGTAGCTCGGGCCGCTGCACGGACGCCTGCTGGTAAGTGGCCGACATTACGATTCGGTTGATGAGTGATTTTCGTGACCACGCCCTGGCTGTTTCGTTGTTCGGCAAAGGAGTTGGCGAGACGAATTCCGCCGCCAGCCAATCGAGCAACTCGGGATGCGACGGCTTGTCGCCGCGCACGCCGAAGTCGTTCGAGGTGCGGACGAGACCATTTCCAAACAACAGCCGCCAGACGTGATTCACGGTGACGCGCGGCGTGAGCGGGTTGTCGGCCTGAACCAGCCACGTCGCGAGGTCCATTCGATCGGCGCGTGATTCTGTCTGACGCGGCTTCATCGGCGGCAACGTGGCGAAGCCCGCCGGTTCGACTTCCAAATCTTTCAACGGCTCCAGAAATTCACCTCGTTTGAAGACGAACGTCGGGCGCGGCTCTTTCATCCGCTGAGCCAGCACGCGCGCCGTCAGCTCCGGTTTGGGAGGCTCCTGTTTCTTGATCTCGTCCCGCTTTGCGACCAATTCTTTGGTGGATGGATCAATCGTACTGATGTAATCGACCAACTCTTGGCGTTGCTCGGGCGACCGCTTGTCGGACTCAACGGCCAGCGTTTTCAGAATGTTCGCGGGGAGAGAGACCGGCGGTTCGCTCCCCGTTTGCAGCGAGACCTTGAACCGTCCCAACGTGTGTTCTTGGCCGTGCTGCTGGTGGAGCGTGACTCGCACGAACAGGGGCTTGTCGAGTTGAGCCGCTCCCCCAGTTGGAGTCGTTCCGCTGAGCGGCTCGTTCAGCGTGAACGTTGCCCAATGATCTTTGCCGAACTGCGGAGCGATCGCCCAACCGGTATCGGTTTTCCCGTCGATGACGAACTTCGCGGCAAAGCGACCGTTGTCTTGTTCAAAGTCCGCTTTCGCTCCGCTGAATTCCAGCTTGCGAGCGTCCGAGAAGTCTGACTGTGATGCGACTTCGGCCGTCAGTTCGCTCAAAACAAAGTTGCCGTGAGCGACTCGGCCCGGCCCTTTCGCGGGAAGCGATGGATCGGAGAGGGCATCGATCCGCAGGCCGGTCAGCCCCGCAACCGTCGTGCGTCCCGTAATCGTGTAGACAGCGCTCGCCGGATTGGGGCCGCTCACCAACGCCGAGCCATCTTTTTGCAAAGCGAACGTCACGCCGACATCACTCGTGAATTGAGGCTCCTCCAGTGCGTGCAGCTTCAGCGGGTTGGTAGCCACGCGAGCCAGTTGCTCTTGCAGCTTCGTTTCCCACGCCGCGACGGACGGACCGAGCTTCGTCTGCTCGGCGGTCAACTTTGCCGTGGCATCAACCAACTTGGCATCGTGAGCGGCCTTCGCGAGGGCATACGCCGCGATCTCCTCGTCTGACTTCGGGACGACCGTGGTTTGCTCGTCGCCGTTGTTGAAAATCGAGAAGAGCTGGTAGTACTCGCGCTGGCTGATCGCGTCGTACTTATGTGAGTGACAGCGGGCACAGCCGACTGTCAGACCGAGCCAGACCGCGCCGGTGGTCTCCGTTCGATCGAAGCAGGCTTCCACGCGGAACTGCTCCTGGTCGGTTCCCCCTTCGGTGTTGGTCAGCGTCTGTCGATGAAAGGCCGTCGCCAGCTTCTGCATCGCGGTCGCATTCGGCAGCAGGTCTCCCGCCAGTTGTTCGACCGTGAACTGATCGAAAGGCATGTCGGCATTGATGGCGTCGATCACCCAGTCGCGCCAGCGGTAGGCATCGGGTCGAGGATTATCCTTCTCGTAGCCATCCGAATCGGCATAGCGCGCCATGTCGAGCCAATGCCGCCCCCACCGTTCACCAAAGTGTTTGGAGGCAAGCAGCCGATCGACGAGCAGTTCATACGCCTTCGGCCGCGCGTCGTTGACGAACTCATCGACCTCGGCCACCGACGGCGGCAGTCCGATCAGGTCGAGGTTCAATCGCCGGATGAGCGTGATGCGATCGGCAGCGGGCGACGGCGCGAGCTGTCTCTGCTCCAGTTGACTCAGTACGAACAGGTCGATGGGACTCGTCGCCCATTCGCGACGCGCGACGGTCGGCGGAGTCACACGACGTACCGGTTGATACGACCAGTGCGAGTTCTTTGCCGCGACCTCATCACGCTCGGGCCAAATCAACCCTTGATCAATCCACGCTCTCAACACGCCGACGTGATCCGCCGTCAGCCGCTCTCCTTCCGGCGGCATCACATGGTCGGGATCGATTCCCGCGACATATTTGATGAGCCGACTCTCGCCACTTTTTCCCGGCACGATCACCGTTCCCAAGTCGCCTCCCTTGAGAGCCAACCCGCGCCGATCGAGTCGCAATCCCGACTCCTGCTTCGCCTCCCCATGACACGACAGACATCGCTTCGTCAGCAACGGCTGGACATCGCGAGCGAATTCGATCTGGCGATCCACAGCGGGAGGCAGTTCGGCAGCGTGAGCCACTCCCGCCAGCAGAGTCAGGCTCATCGCGATGAGCCGGACAGGCTGCACCACGACGGAGTTCACCGCCGCAGTCTTGATCTCAACACTCGCCATTGCCGTCCGCGTCATCAGGCATCGCAGCATGTCACGTCCTCAAAGGTTCCCGTCACTTCAGCCAGCGCCCGACATTGAACCGAGGATGCCGCCCGAAGTCACCCGACAGAACGTTGTCCCTGTCATCCCTGCTGAGAAACCCTCAATCTCACCAAGCGGTTGAACCACGAATCAAACGAATCTCCCTGAATCAAATCTAAGGACCGGCGCATCAATTCCGTGGTCGAGGTAGCCACTCTTCTGCTCGCGTCAGCAATCGCGGTGAGTGTGCGGCGCGTCACTTGATGTCGTGTCGTAGCAATTGCAGCAACCGTTGCTTGAGTTGTTCGGCGGCGGCTTGCGGGAGGACGCGTTTGGCGAGGAGTACGGACGATTTGTTCTTCAGCAGAGCGCGGACATCGTAGGCGGTCACGTTGCCCGCCGAGCCGACGGCGGTGAGTGTGATGTCCTGGATGTCAGACCGGCTGGCGGTTTGTGGTGTGCCCAGTCGGAACCAGCCACTGCGCACTTCGAGGCCCGCGCGCGTGATGACGACTTCGCTGTGATGCAGTAGCTCAAGGAGTGCCCAGACGAAGCCGAATCCCAAGAACGCCCCGACGTACATCCAGCCCGCCTTCCAATAGAAGTAGAGGCCCGCAGTGACCGCCACCACGAAGACCGCTTGCACGAACAACATGCCGATGGCGAAGCCGAGATGCCTGCCGCGCGGGAACATCAGGCGACAGCCGCCATCATCGAGTTCTTCGACGATCACTCCTCCCGTTTTGAGTCCCCACATGGGATCACGCGGCGCGAGGTACTCCTGCAGATCGGTCGCTGGTTTGAAGTTTTGTTGACTGTCGGAAGTACGACAGATCGGGACTTCAAACTCAGACTGATAGCCGTGTCCCTCTGTGAGCGATTTGACGCTGAGCTTCCACGTGCGTTTATCTCGCTCCGGATCAAGCTCCGTTGTCGGGGCGTCGTAGGGGAGCTGAAACAGCACGGGGATCGCGAGTTGACCGGTGTCGTCGCTCAGCTCGCAAATCACGATTCGCTGTTCGTCCCACAGGCTCTTCGTCGATGGTCCGTCGTCGCCCGATGATCGGAACGTCTCGGTGCATGTGAGCCGGAGTTGGTATCCGTCGGGGGACTCGGTCAGACGCTCGGGACAAATGACAGCGCGGAACTCGCCACCGATCACGCCGGGGATCGTGGACATTTTCAGGGTGGAATCGCCAAAGCATCGCCAGCGAGAAAGGAGGTTGCGCGCCTTCCATTGCGTCAACAGCGCGATCGCGGTGGGGATCAGACCGAGCAACGCCAGCCAGTTCCCGGCGGCGACGGCACGACCGCTGATCATCATCGACGGTGCCGACATCAAGAGCATCGCTCCAGAAACCCAGTTCCAGATCATGCCGCTCTTCCGGTCGGAGTGAACGATCTCGCCGCTCGCCCAGTCGCTGCGAGATAACCAAGGCTTGTCGGTGGAGTCTTGGACACTCGGCTTGCGACGCTCGTCGCGCCAAGAAAAGAAGACGACGCCCAACAGACCAAATCCAACGCCACCGAACATGACCGCCGCGAGACTCATCAGCGCGACTTCGCCCCATTGCCCCTCTCGAAAAAGGACTGCCTCGGAGGGAAGACTCGAGTTGACCCAGCAAGGAACCGGCTGACCGTTGAGCCGATGCTGCTCCAATTCTTCAAACAGTTTTTGATAGTGAGTTAGGTTGCTGCTGGCGGTTCGATCCATCAATGAGACTCGCGTGCCGTTGATCGTCGCCCCTTGCCACTGATAGCGGTATTCGGCCGTCACGCGATACAGCATCGTGTCGTCACCCGGTACTTCGACCAGTTTTGCGGAGACGATCTCACACGGCGTCTCGGTCCAGAACTGCATTCGCAGGTCGTCATAGCCAATTTGCAACATGGAGATCGCCGCCGCCAATCCGGCCAGCGCGAACGGCAACCCGAACAGTGCCAAGAATCCGTGGAGCAACGTATTGCTCGTCATGTTCGTTGATTTGGGTTTTGTCATGGAATCGCGTCATCAGTGGGGAGTGGCGTTTCTACCTCGCGCGGCCTGAAGTGAGACCTTCCGCCACTGGGCTTGGGGACTGTCGGCTTGCGGCTATACGATTAATCCGACAAGCCCCGAGCGGGGTGGCGAAAGGTCTCAACGAAGGCCGCGTGAGGTCTAGCTGGCGAGTGCGGACACGGCCACAGCTTCCGTTAATCTGGGAGTGGAATTCAAGTCGCTCGTATACCTTGAGCGAGCACCCGTGAGATGTTTGCGGCGTTTGGCCGGGTGGCTAACGCCCCGCGCGTTGATCGAAGAAACAGGCTCGAACGTCACTCACGCGCGGGGCGTTGCCCACGCGGTTAAACGACGCGCGTCGTCCGCGCGAGGGATCGCAATGTGACTTCTGGCTCGAAGCGGACCTCGCGCGTCATTTCCCCGAGACGTTCGACGTGCTTCGCGACATCAGGGTTGTGTGTGGCGAGTTCGCTCTCGCTGACGCTGCGGGTTACATTGATGTCGCTTGGCCACATTGAAAACCTCGCGGCGACTCAGCACGATTCGTGGGAGCGGAGGGATGTTGATTGATCGGCGTGAAGGAGAACTGGGATGCGGTTGCGTTTCGTGTGGCTCGGTTTGGTTTTCCAGTGGTCAATGCTGGATAGAGCGACAGCTGCCGAGATTGATTTCGTTCGCGATATCCGGCCGACGTTGCAGCAGCATTGCGTGAAGTGTCATGGAGACAAGAAGCAACAAGGCGGGTTGCGGTTTGATTCGCGAGCTGGTGCCGTCCGGGCTGGAGACTCGGGCGAGAAGTCGGTCGTTCCGCAGCAGGCGGAGCAGAGCGAGTTGATTCGTCGCGTCGCATCGCGGGACGACGACAAGCGGATGCCGCCCGAAGGCGATCCGCTGAGTGCCAAACAGATCGAATTGTTGCGGCAGTGGATCAACGAGGGTGCCCCGTGGCCGGACGAAGCGGGTACGCGAGGAAGCGGTCGCCAAGAAATGGTCGTCACGGCGGAGGATCGCCAGCACTGGTCGTTTCAGCCGCTCCACGATGTCCCGTTGCCGACCGTCAAGAACGCTGCTTGGGGCCGCTCACCGATCGATCAATTCATCCTCGCGAAACTGGAAGTTAGCGGGTTGCCTCCGTCGCCAGCGATCGATCCTCGGAAGCTGATCCGACGAGTCTACTTCGATGTCATCGGACTGCCTCCGATTTTGAATGTGGAGGATGGCAGGCTGAGAGAAGATCGGCTCGGCATTGAACTGGAGGCGGCCACCTCGTCACCGACTCCGGCCACGATGGATTTGATGATTACCAAGCTGCTCGATTCGCCACATTACGGCGAGCGTTGGGGGCGGCATTGGCTCGACGTGGCGCGGTATGCGGACAGCGACGGGCAAGAAACGGATCGCGACCGACCGGAGGCTTATCGATATCGCGACTTCGTCATTCGCGCGCTGAACGAAGACCTGCCGTTCGACCAGTTCGTGCGTTGGCAGCTCGCCGGGAATGAATATGAGCCAGAGAATCCCGAGGCGGTGGCCGCCACGGGATTTCTCACGGCGGGAACATTCGCGGCGTTGCCTGACAAGTTGATGGTCGATGAGCGGCTGCGCAACCGGTACAACGAACTCGACGACATGGTCTCGACGATCGGCACCGGACTGCTGGGGCTGACGTTCGGATGCGCTCGCTGCCACGACCACAAGTACGACGCGATCCCGGCGCGGGACTACTACCGCATGCTGAGCGCGCTACATTGCGGCGATCGCGCCGAAGTGTCGCTTGGCAAACCCGAAAAAAAGTTCCTCACGTATCGAGACGCCGGTCGCGAGCCGAAGCCAACCTGGCTCTTCCGGCGCGGCGATTACTACGACCACGAACAGCCTGTGACGCTGGGGTTTCTCACCGTGCTGACGCACGACAAGTCACCGGAAGAGTTCTGGCGTGAGGCACGCGCGAAGAGTTCTGCGAACGAGAGCACACAGCAGCGGCGCGCACTGGCCGAGTGGATGACCGATGCCGAACAGGGTGCCGGCGCGTTGGTCGCGCGCGTGATCGTCAATCGCGTTTGGCAGCATCACTTCGGCAGTGGGCTGGTGCGGACTGTCGGCGATTTCGGCGTCCGCTCCGAGTCGCCCTCGCACCCGGAATTGCTGGAATGGCTGGCTCACGATCTGGTGCAGCACGGCTGGAAGTTGAAGCGTCTGCATCGGCTGATCCTGACCAGCGCCGCGTATCAACAAGCCAGCGCCGGAATCGCACCGGTGACCGCTGATCCGGACAATCGGTTGCTGTGGAAACGGCAGCCGCAGCGACTGGAGGCGGAGATCCTGCGCGACTCGATGCTGGCCGTCAGCGGCACGCTTAATCTGGAAGCGTTTGGCCCCGGCTTCAAACCGCCGATCGCCAACGAAGCCATGCTGGCTCGCAATATCAAAGATCCGTATCCCAGCGATGTGAAAGATTCGGCGGCCGTCAGGCGACGTTCGGTGTATATGTTCCACAAGCGAGTCATCCCGAATCCGCTGTTACAGGCCTTCGACAAGCCGGACGCCCAACAAAGTTGCAACCGCCGGGATCCGACCACTGTGGCTCCGCAGGCGCTGGCGTTGCTCAACGATCAGTTCGTGCGGACGGTCTCGCTCGACTTTGCCGATCGGCTGTTGAAAGAAGCGGGAATCGAACCGGAAAACTGCCTCGACCGCGGCTATCAGTTGGCCCTATGTCGTTCGCCAAGAGAAACCGAACGACTCGCGTCGCTGGAGTTCCTCAAGTCGCAGATCACAGAGCGGACAACCCGTGACCCGAAGTCATCGGCCGACGAAGTCCGTCGCCGAGCAATGGCCGATTGGTGCCAAATCCTCTTCAGCTTAAACGAATTCCTCTACATCGACTGAGTGGGTGGAATCTCGGTTATGGAATGACTGAGCTGCGTAGGCGGGTCATTCCATGACTCGCATTTCGAGCGATATACAACCGGCTCTGATCCACAATCACTGGCACAATCACATGACAACTCCAGCCGACACGCATTGCGGCCGCTTCGAGCGGATTATCAATCGCCGCCACTTTCTGGAGCGGGCCGGTGCCGGTTTCGGTTCGGTGGCGCTCGCTCACCTGCTGACTGAGTCCGACAAAAACTTGCTGGCCGTGGATAAGTCCCTTACAGGCCCGTTGGCACCTCGACTGGTCCATTTTCCCGCCCAGGCCAAGTCCGTGATTTGGCTGTTCATGGAGGGCGCGCCCAGCGCGGTCGATCTGTTCGATCCCAAACCGGAGCTCACCAAACGTGACGGTCAGAAAATCGACATTGATGTCTTCAACGGTAGCCCCGGCCCGCTGATGAAGTCGCCATTCCAGTTTCAGCAGCACGGCGAAAGCGGTGCCTGGGTTTGTGAAAAGTATCCGCACGTCGCGCGGCACGTCGATGACTTTGCATTCATCAAATCGCTGCACAGCGACTCGAACGATCATGTGCCAGCGCTCTATCAGATCAATACGGGGATCGCTCGACCCGGCTTCCCGTCGGCCGGTGCGTGGGTCACCTACGGCCTCGGCAGTGAGAATCAAAACCTGCCCGGCTTTGTGGTGCTTGGGAACAACCAGGGGATCAAAGGTGGGCCGCTCAACTGGCACGCCGGGTTCTTGCCATCGACCTACCAAGGGACGTTGTTTCGCCCGGAAGGGAATCCGATTCTGAATCTCAACCGGCCCAGTGACGTGACGCGAGAGGATCAACGGCGGCAACTCGATCTGCTCGCGCGACTGAATGCCGAGCACCTGCAATCGCATCCGGGTGAGGCGGAATTGCTCGGTCGCATCCAGTCCTTTGAACTGGCCTATCACATGCAGACCGAAGCCGCCGACTTGATTGACTTCAAGCAGGAGACGCAGGCCACGCGCGCGATGTATGGGCTTGATCAGAAAGAGACTAAGTCCTACGGCTCGAAGTGCCTGCTGGCTCGACGTCTGATTGAAAGCGGTGTCCGTTTCGTGCAGGTCTACAGCGACGGCGAATGGGACGCTCACAGCAATCTGACCGCTAACCACAGCAGCCACTGTCTCGCGACCGACGTGCCTATCGACGGATTGCTGACCGACTTGAAGCAGCGTGGCCTGCTCGATTCGACGCTGGTGATCTGGGGCGGTGAGTTCGGTCGCATGCCGGTCTCACAGGGCAAGGACGGCCGCGATCACAATCCGCAGGGCTTCATCGCGTGGATGGCTGGCGCGGGGATCAAGGGTGGCACCAGCTTCGGTGAGACCGATGAGATCGGCTACAAGGCGGTCGTCGATCCCGTGACTGTCCATGACCTGCACGCCACCATGCTGCACCTGCTGGGTATCGACCACAAACGCCTCACCCATTTCCACAACGGCCGCAACTTCCGCCTGACCGATATCGCCGGCAACGTGTTGACGAAGATTTTGGCGTAACGCACCCCAGGCACGAACCACCTGTTCGCACCAGCGCTGCCGTTGTCGGAGTATTGCCAGAGGCGGCCAATCCCGGTTCTTAGAGAAGTGAATGCTTGATGCCACGACGTTTGATTCCAAACCTTGCCATCTTCACGGCGGCGCTGTCCTCAACTCGAATCCAAAGGCATACAACCTCGACAAGATACTTGAGTTTTTGACCAACTAACTTGGGTCTCTTGGCTTACCAAGAGACGAGGGCAAGACGATGAGTCCCACAATCACATCCGTTGCATTGGCAACGCTGCTGACTCTGGCGACCACGGTGGTCGGGTCACACGTCGCGCCGGTGCGAGCCGCCAAGACATCGAAGCCGAACATCGTTTACATCTTGGCGGACGATCTCGGGTATGGTGATGTTGGCTGTTACAACGCTGCGTCGAAGATCCCCACGCCGAACATTGATCGGCTGGCCAAGGAAGGGGTGCGGTTCACGGACGCGCACTCGCCGTCGGCGGTCTGCACGCCGACTCGGTATGCCCTGCTCACCGGCCGGTACGCTTGGCGGACGCGGTTGCAGCGGAACGTGATCGGCCCGTTCGCGCAGCCGCTCATCGCGGAGAAGCAGCTCACGGTCGCCGAGTTGCTCCGCGAGCAGGGGTACGCCACGGCATGTATCGGCAAGTGGCATCTCGGCTGGGGCTGGCCCAAGCCGGGCGACGGCGGCAAGCGGGATTTTTCGCAGCCGATTCCCGACGGCCCGACCTCACGCGGCTTCGACCTCTACTTCGGGACCGACGTTCCGAACTACCCGCCGTACTGCTTCCTGGAGAACGATCGCACTGTCGGCATTCCCTCGGCCGCTGCGCCCGTTGGCCGCGACGCCTTCAACATCGCCGGTCCGATGCTGCCCGATTGGAAACTCGTTGAGGTGCTGCCGGGGTTGGAGAAACGCGCGGTCGAGCACATCGAACAGGTTGCGAAAGGGGGCCAGCCGTTCTTTCTCTATCTGCCTCTGATGTCGCCTCATTATCCGGTCGTCCCCTCGGCGGCGTTCCAGGGGAAGAGCCAGGCGGGCGAGTACGGCGACTTCGTGATGCAGACCGACCATGCGGTGGGCGAGGTGCTCAACGCTTTGAAGAGCAGCGGCGTCGCCGAGAACACGCTGGTGTTTCTTACGAGCGACAACGGCCCGGAAGTGGCCGGCGAGGTGAGCCCCGGCGCGTATGACAGGCTGAAGCAGTTTGGTCATGCAAGCATGGGCTCGCTTCGCGGTGTGAAGCGCGACGCCTGGGAGGGCGGTCACCGAGTCCTGTTCATCGCTCGGTGGCCTGGGACAATCCAAGCGGCGTGTACCTGCGATGAAACCATCTGCCACGTCGATCTCATGGCGACGCTGGCCGCTCTGCTGGACATCAAACTGCCCGCCGATGCGGGTGTGGACAGCGTCAACATTCTGCCCGCGCTGCTCGGCGAAAACCGAAATGCCCCGCTGCGGGAAGCGACGGTGCATCACAGCGCTCAAGGCAAGTTCGCGATCCGCCGCGGCGACTGGGTGCTGATCCTCGCTCCGACCGGCGACGACAACCGCCAGCAAGGCGAACCAGCCTGGTTCCAAAAGGCTCGCGGCTACGAACCGCACTCCGAAGCCGGCGAACTGTTCAACCTCGCTACCGACCCGATGCAGAAGCAAAACCGTTACGCGACCGAGAACGAAATGGTGAAGGAGTTGGCGGCGCTGTTGGAACGCTACGTGACCGAGGGTCGAAGTACACCGGGGCCGAAGCAGACGAACGACGTGGAGTTCATTTGGGACAATCGGGGTGGCAAATAAGTGGGGAAGGCATCGACAGGAAAATGGTTGACAGGAAGATGAAAACCATGATTTGCAAATGCCGCTTATCTTCCTGTCATCCATCTTCCTGTCGAACCGTCCGAAACTCCAAACAATGCCGTCCGATGTTGACCCAGTAGAACAATTCAAACGGACTCGGCATGAGCAGCTTGTGCAGTTGCTTCTCGAAGTCTTGCGGTGCTCCGTCCGGAAACGTCGTGAGACGAAACGGAATTGATTCGGCCGCCAGGAGAAACCGCTGGTTGCCGAGTGATTGGCCGTTGGATTCCATCGGGATTTGGCGAATGACGCGGTCTTCGCCGCCGAGGCACGCGACGAGGGCTTTGATGTAGTGCGTTTGGTCCAGGCTGGTCCCCCAGTCCGCAACGAGTTCGGCAACCAAGCGTCGAAAAGCTGCGTCGCCGGACCAACGTGAATCGTCGATCTCAAACCGCCGCCTTTCGCTCGTTGGCAACGGAGCGTTGACGAATCGAGTCTGCACTCCATCGGATCGAAAGTTGACAACCTTTCCCCGATTGGCGTCCATCATCAGCAGGTAGTTCAACAACTGGTTCTCATGCTCGTCGGACAACCGGTTGACCGCTTTGAGCTCATAGGGAACCCGGTCGTCCACGACCAAATCGACAAACAGAGTCGTCGTGAAGTCGCGAAACGTCAGCGTGATCGGCTCCTCGATCCGCACTCGAAATCCGGTCGCGATCAGACGGGCGGCGAGACTCAACTGATAGACTGACTCATCGCATAGCCGGCCCAACTCGTTCTGCGTCGCGAAGACGTGCGACATGACTCGATAATCAATCGCTCGCATTTCGTCTTCGGACAAACGCGGGAATTTGATTCGGCATTCGATGGGCATGGGGAAGACTTTCGACAGGAAGATGAACGCAGATTGAATGAAACCAAATTGATCGTCCGCGCTTCATTTTCCTGTCATCCATCTTCCTGTCGTAAATGCCTTCGACAGGAAGATCGGCGACAGGAATATGAGCGCCATACAACGCCTTGACCGACGACTCATTTTCCTTTCTCGACCGACGATTGTCATCGTCGAAGCGTGTAGCTCCTTCCCTTTGTCCCCAACGGATCAACCATGACAATGAGCAGCTCTAAGAATTCTTCTCGCCGCGTCATCATTCTGGCCGCCTTGTTCCTGGCGATGTTGAACGTCATCGACGCACAACCCGTGTTCGCTGATGAGGTGACGCGAGTCATTCTCTTCGCCGGGCAGTCCAACATGGTTGGGGCGGATGCTCACGCTGAGCGGATTGATGACTTCCCGCCGTTTCGAGGGGCCGGAGCGGAGCAGAGCGACGTGCTCTATTCCTACATCTTGGGAAATGGGGACGAGGCGTCGAAGGGTTGGGTTGCGTTGAAGCCGCTGCGGCCGTTTGGTCCGGAGGTGACGTTTGCTCGACGCGTGAAGTCGCAGGTGCGAGGTCCGATTGCGATCATCAAGTCAGCGGTTGGCGGGACGACGGTCGCGTTCGATTGGAATCCTGATGCGCCGGACAAGGGGCAGAAGTTGTACCCGCGCACGCTGCGGCTGATTCGCGAGTCGCTCGCTGAGTTGGACCAGCGCGGCGTTCGTTATCGGCTCGAAGGAGTGCTGTGGCATCAGGGCGAAAACGACATGCTCGACCGCAGCCTCTACAAGCAATACGCGGACGGACTGACGAAGCTCATCGCGCGGCTGAGGCTCGACCTGAAGGCTCCGGAACTGAAGTGGTACATCGCCGAGGTCAGCGAGAAGGGCATCTGGGGCATGGACCACCGCAGTAATCTCGGAATCCTTCGCCAGCAACAAGAGCAAGTGCTGAAGGCCGATCCGTTGCTGCGTTGGGTGCCGACATCGCATCTGGCGTTCGAGGTCATGGGGAGCGGCCAGTTGCACTATCACTATGGCACGCAGGGGCAACTGCAACTGGGCGAAGCGTTTGCCGATGCCTATCTGCGCGAGATCGGCCAGCCGCTCGCAACGGTTGATCGCCGCTTCAAAGACTCGCTGCCGATTGCCGAGAAGGCTCGCGTGCGACTGTTCGTGATGGCCGGTCAGCGAAACATGGAAGGCGAGGATTCGTTCGTCTCCGAGATCCCCGATGTGCCGGACTTCGCCGCACTGGCGAAGGACCAGGATCAGGTGCTCTTTCGCTATTCGCTCGGCGGCGGAGTGAAGGCGTCAACAGACTGGGAACCATTGGGGCCGGTGAACTACCTCGGCAACTTTGGGCCGGAACTGAGCTTCGGAGCAAAGCTGCGGACATCGCTCGATGTGAAAGAGGGAGTCGCCATCGTGAAGTTCACTCACAGTGGAGCCCAAGGCCCCGATTGGTTTCCGAACGGCTCGCCCGAAGCTCATCGCAATCTCTATCCGAAACTGCTCGCGTTTGTCCGAGCCGCACAAGACGACCTCATCCGCCGAGGCTTTGATTGCCGCGTCGAAGGAATCTTCTGGCACACGGGCGAGAACGACACCTACTTCGGCTCGTATGCCCAGAACAACGCCAAGTGGCTGAAGCAATTGATCGACCAACTGCGCGCCGATCTCAAGCAACCCGATCTGCCGTGCTTCATCACCGAGCAACACAAAGACGCTCCGTGGCGCAACATCGACTTGATCAACACCGCGCTGCACGAGATGGCTCGCGGCGATGCTCACATCACGATCATCAAGACCTCGCATCTACCGCACGCCAAGCACCACTTCGGAACCAAGGGAACGCTCCTGCTGGGAGAGACGATGGCGGATGTCTATCTGAAATCGCGCAAGTAAAAAAACTGCGGCTGTCGCCTGACTTTCAACGTGGATGGAAGCAAGGTGCCACGGACGTGCCTGCCACTTTGTCTACAGCCCACACATCAACAGACTTCCGCCGTCTGCATTCCAAGGAAACACAATGATCCGCTGCTGCTCAGTTTGTTTGGTTCTGATTTCGCTGGGAAGTGGTTTCGCTCGGGCAGCTTGGCACGGGCACCGAGACAGCGAGAGTGAACGCAGCTCAAGGACATTCGAGCCGGAAGAGTCCGTGTTCCGAGCCCTTGGAACTCCCCACCCACACGCGCAACAATCAGCGAATCGCTCGCATGAAGGAATCGGGGCCGGTAGGCTCCTCCGGCTGGCGCGTGCTGCGCGGTGCGACTGCCATTCATGTCTGGCGCAAGGAGTTTTTCGGTGAGTCACGGCCTCTTTGAGTCGCTTTGGATCCGCTGTCCCTGGTCACGGATCGTCGCGCAGTTCGTCCTTCTCGGCGGGCTGATCGTGATCACTGGTACGGCCACTGCCGCTCCGGTTCTGCCGGGTCTGTCGCGCGAGCATCCGCTCTCCGAGCCGGAGCTGGGCCGACTCTTGATCGACGAGCTGCGCTGTGCGGCTTGCCATGGCGACAAGGCGAAGATGACAGCGTCAGCACGCACGGCCCCAGCCTTGGCCGAGGTCGGGGCGCGAGTTTCGCCCGAGTATCTGAAACGCTTTCTCGCATCCCCCTCTCGTGCCCACGAAGGAACGACGATGCCGGAGATGCTCGCTTCTCACCCCGCTGAGCAGCAAGCACAAATCACTGAGGCCCTCACGCATTTTCTCGTCGCTCAATCGCCTACCAAGTTCAGTCGGACGCCGATCGTTCCGGAGGAAGTGGCTGCGGGAAAATCGCTGTTTCACACCATTGGCTGCGTGGCCTGTCACGCGCCGCGCGAAGAGGATGGAAAGGAGGTGCCCCGCGACGGCGTGGTGACGCTAAGCCATCTCGCGGCGAAGTACAGTGTCTCTTCGCTGGCCCAATTCGTGCATCAACCGCTGAACGTGCGAGCCTCGGGGCGGATGCCCGACATGAAGTTGACGAAGGCCGAGTCACAATCGATCGCCTACTACTTGATCTCCGCCGCGAAGGAACCTGCTGCGGTAGAGCCCAAGCCCCCTTTCGAGCTAAAGCCCGAATTGGTCGCTGCGGGGAAGAAACACTTCGAGCAGTTGAACTGTGCTGCGTGCCACCAATTGGGTGAAATTCGCGCTACAACCATGCGAGCGCGAGACCTGCGAGGTGCAGACATGACGCGCGGATGTCTGTCAAAGAAGCCGGGTGACTGGCCGCGTTTTTCGCTCTCCGAGAATCAGACGCGCGCGATCGAGGAGGGACTCGAACAACCGTCCCAACCACTGGAAGACTCCAAGCTGCTCGCCTCGACGCTGCTCGCCTTCAACTGCATCGCTTGTCATGTTCGCGACGAATTCGGCGGTATCGACGAGGAGCGGAACCCGTTGTTCACCACGAGTGAGCGGGAACTCGGCGACGAGGCCCGCATTCCGCCGCCGTTGACGCTGGTCGGTGCCAAGCTGCAACCGGTCGCACTCAAGAAGATGCTGTTCGACGGCGACAGCGTGCGGCCCTACATGTTCACGCGGATGCCTCAGTTCGGTGAGGCGAACCTGCGTCACCTGCCCGCCCTGTTTGCGAAGCTCGATTCGGTGCAAAGCATCGAGTGGAGCTTGCCAAAGTCCGAGGATCGCAATGAGCAGGAAAACGAGATCGAACGGGAGATGCGGGCTGCCGGTCGCGAGCTGGTTGGTGACAAAGGTCTCTCCTGCGTGGCCTGCCATACGTTCCACGGCAAGGGGTCGAACAAAAAGGGCATCGACCTGATGACCTTCCCCGAGCGGCTGAATCCGAATTGGTATTACCACTACGTGATCGATCCGGCGGCGTTCCGTCCGCGGACTGTTATGCCGACGGGGTGGCGTGGGGGAGTCGCCTCGCACAAGACACTGCTCGGCGGCGACACCAATCGCCAGATCGCCGCGATCTGGTACTACCTGTCGCTCGGCACATCGGCTCAGACGCCGTCGGGAGTGCAGAATGTCGATTCGATCTTAACCGTGACTGACAACGCTCGGGTCTATCGTGGACGCAGTGGTGTCGCCGGATATCGCGGGATCGCCGTCGGCTTGCCCGGCAAGCTGAACTACGCCTTCAATGCCGAGACCGGCAGTTTGACGGCGATCTGGAGCGGCGACTTCGTGCGCGTGAACTGGAGCGGACAGGGCTCAGGCGATTTCAACCCAGCACATCGTCCAGCGCAACTCGCCCAAGACATCGCATTCTATGAACTTCCGGACGAGACGGCACCGTGGCCGCTCCGACCAGTCATGACGAAAGAGGCGCCAGCGAATCCAGATCCCCACTACCCCAAAAATCGCGGCTATCAGTTCCAAGGATACCACTTGGGTGAGCTGGACATTCCGACGCTGCGGTATCGCAGCGGTGAGGTGGAGATCGAGGATCGAAGCGTCGCCGAGTTGACATCACCCGACCAAGCCTCTGGCAAGCCCCGGTTGGTGCGAACCTTGACCCTGAACTCGCCGACCAAACGGACCTTCTGGTTACGGGCACTGACGGGGAACATCGAATCGGAAACGAAACAGCAATTCAAGACTCCGGAGCTGAGGCTCAGCATTCCGGCCATGCACACCGTCTTGCGACCAAACACGTCCGACGAGAAGAGTCGCGAGCTGTTGTTGCAATTTGAAATTCCCCAAGGCAAGTCCACACAGGTGCTGACCTATGAACTTTTGCAAAAATAGCCTGCGCCTCGCCGGTCGGAGCCTTGGTCTCATCCTCTGCGTGCTGGCGTTGACTCCCGCCCGAGCCGAAGATGTTGGCGATCGCTGGGGCACGGAAGAGCGGGAGCGCGAGTATTACCCGATCGTCAACGTGCCGATTCCCACGGAACTCGTGATCGAGGCCGGTGCGTTTTGCCCCCTGCCCGATGGTCGCATCGCCGTGGGCACGCGACATGGCGACCTGTACCTCATCAGTGGGATCGACGACCAGAAACCGAGTCCGACGTATCAGCTGTTCGCCACGGGCCTCGACGAGATCTTCGGCCTGTCCTACAAAGACAACGCGTTTTATGTGGCACAGAGCTGTGAACTGACCCGCATCAGCGACTCGAACAACGACGGCCAGGCGGATCGCTTCGACACGATCTCGGATGCTTGGGGCTACGCCAACTATCACGAGTACGCGTTCGGCTCGAAGTTCGACCCTGCGGGAAATATGTTCATTGCGCTGGGGTTGTCGAACTCGTACGAGTCGCATGCGCTGCTGCGAGGCTTTGTCGTCAAGGTCACTCCCGAAGGGAAGACCGAGGCGTTTTCCAGCGGCCTGCGCAGCCCCGGCGGCATCGGCCCCAACGAATATGGAGCCCTGTTCTACATCGAAAGCCAAGGCCCCTGGAACTGCTCGTGCAGCTTGAAGGCACTCACGCCGCGCAGCTTTCAAGGCCACCCGGCTAGCTTCAATTGGTACAAGTTCCTCCCCGAGATGGGGCCGGTTCCCGAGCAGCCGAAGTCGGGCTCGCGAATCGTCGTCGAACGCGAACGCGTCAAGCAACTGACGCCCTACGCCGTCGTCTTCCCCTACATTCGCATGGGACGCTCGATCACCGGATTCGTGGTGGACAAGACTAAAGGCAAGTTCGGGCCATTCGAGAATCAGATCTTTCTCGGGGACTACACGCAGTCGCTGATCATGCGGGCGACGACCGAGGAGGTGAACGGGGTGTGGCAGGGAGCGTGCTATCCGTTCCGCGAAGGTCTATCGACCGGCATCCTCAACGTGTCCTTCACCGAAGGTGGCAAGCTGGTGTGCGGCGGAACGAATCGAGGATGGCCCGTTCGCGGCATCAAACCCTTTGCCTTGGAACGCCTCGACTGGAGCGGTCGTATGCCGTTCGAGATCCAGCGGATCACGATTCGCCCGGATGGCTTTCACGTCGTGTTCACGAAGCCCGTCGATTCGAAGACCGGCAGCGATCCCGCGTCCTACCGCGTGTCGACATTCACTCATCCCTATCACGGCGGCTACGGCGGGCCCGAGATCGACCGGACGACACCCGCCATCACCAAAGTCAAACTCGCCGACGATGGGCTGAGTGCGCAGCTGACGATCGGCCAACTGACGCGAGGCCACGTTTATGAGTTTGATCTGGGCGGACTTCGCACGCGGGACAACGAAGAGCTCTTGCATCGCAATGCGTATTACACCGTCAACGAGATTCCCACCGCGAAGTAAACTCGCTCGCCACTCCCTAACATCGACTTGCTGAGGAACCCGCATGACTCGGTCCATGATCCAGACAGCTGCGATAAGCCTGTTCTTGTTGTTGTGCGAGTGGCCGTTCATAAGCGAGCGGGGATTACGCGCGGCCGAGCATCCGGTGCCCGAAAGCCCGCTGTGGTTGACCTATCCCGGCGGCGAGGGGCCGGGCCAGGGGAAGCACATCGTGCTCATCGCCGCTGATCAGGAGTATCGCAGCGAGCAAGCGTTGCCGATGCTCGCGCGGTTGCTCGCCAAACATCACGGCTTTCAATGCACCGTGCTCTTCAGCGTGAATGATCAGAACGAAGTCGATCCGACGAAGAAAATCCGCTGGGAAGACAAAACGGTCATGCACAACATCCCCGGGTTGGAACATCTGGAACGTGCCGATCTCGTGATCCTGTTCAGTCGGCTGATTTCGCTTCCCGAAGTGCAGCTGAAGCACGTCTACGATTACCTCGACTCGGGTAAGCCGATCATTGGCATCCGTACGGCGAACCATGGATTTCTTGGGTTTGAGTACAAGGTCGCCGGCAAGCGGATTGATTTCGGCGAGGACATCCTGGGCGGCTCATTTCGCAATCATCACGGCCACTGGCAACAGGATTCCACTCGCGGCATCCTCGTCGAAGCGAACAAGGAGCATCCGGTGCTGAAGGGGGTCCGCGATGTGTGGGGACTCACGGATGTCTATCGGACCTTCAAAGAGGGCGGCAGCCTTCCGGTGGGATGCGTCCCGCTCATCGACGGCCAGCCGCTGATGGGGCGAAAACCGGACAACATCGTGAACCCGGAGTTGATTGCGCTTCCGGTCGCCTGGGTCAAGACGTGGACCGGGGCTCAGGGCCAGACCGCGCGGGTCTTCCACACGACGATGGGCAGCGCCGAAGACTATCGCAATGCGGGGTTAAGGCGTCTAACCGTCAATGGCATTTACTGGTGCCTGGCGATGGAGCAGGTGATCGACCCCTCCTCAAGCGTCGAGATCGTGGGCGAGTACGAGCCTCTGAAAAGCGGGTTTGACTATCCGAAGCTCAACGTCGTGCCGCGCCAGCCGAGTTATTACCGCTAGTGCCCAGTCCAATGTTTGGCAGCTTGAAGTGATTCCCAACGTATTCCAAGGAAACGCAATGTTCCGCAGTTGCTTAGTTGGATTGGTGCTGATTTCGCTGGGGATTGGTTCCGCGCCGGGGCAGGAGGCACAGATCGAATCGACCACCGATCTCGTCGGGCGCTCGCGAGAAGAATTCCTTGTCACACCCGTCAATCAGGTGCTGACTCCGTATGGAAGGCAGGTGGAATTGGCTGGCCTGCGGCCACAGGCATTGGCCCTGTCGCCCGATGGCAAACGTCTACTGGTCTCGGGCAAGACCCGTGAACTGCTGGTGATTGATGTTGAAAAGGCGGAAGTGATTCAACGCGTGGACCTCCCCGATGACGACCGGAAGGAGCCACCCGCGGTGGTCTCACCGAACATCCTGAAACCGGATCGGAAGGGCCAGGTAAGCTTTACCGGTCTGCTGTTTTCGCATGATGGCCGGCGCGTTTATCTGAGCAATGTGAATGGTTCCATCAAGGTCTTCGCCGTCGATGAAGCGGGGGCGATCCAGCCGTCGCATACCATCGCGCTGCCCGATGCGGCGGCACCCCGCCGCAAAGCCGAGATCCCGAGTGGACTGGCATTGTCGCCCGATGACACGAAGCTCTACGTGTGCGGCAACCTCTCGAACCGACTGCTCGAGATCGAGACCGCCACAGGGACCGTGTTGCGGACGTTTGACGTGGGCATGGCCCCGTATGACATCGCACTCGTGGGAGACAAGGCGTTCGTCAGTAACTGGGCTGGCCGACGGCCCGCCGCGGGCGATCTCACCGGACCCGCCGGACGTGGCACCAATATCCGCGTCGATCCCGTTCGGCACATCGCCAGCGAAGGGTCCGTCAGCGTGATTCACCTGAAGGAGAACAAAGTCGCGAGTGAGATCCTGACCGGCCTGCATGCCTCGGCACTGGCGGTTTCGCCCGATCAAAAGTACGTCGTCTGTGCGAATGCGGGCAGCGACCACTTGAGCATCATCGACGTGGCGACGGAGACCGTGATCGAGAACGTGTGGGTCAAGAGCAAGCCTTCCGATCTGTTCGGAGCGTCGCCCAATGCCCTCGCCTTCGACGCCTCGGGAAAGACTTTGTTCGTCGCCAACGGAACTCAGAACGCTATCGGCGTCATGCACTTTGACCCCGAAGACAAGGGAGACACCAAGCTCGATGGATTGATTCCGGCTGGCTGGTTCCCTGGTGCCGTACTGTTCGATGCCCGCCGAAACGCCTTGTGCGTGGCCAACATCAAGGGCCTGCCCATCAAGCCCAAGAAGCAGGGGAACGCCGAGGGATTCAATTCCCATCATTACCACGGATCGGTCTCCCTGATGCCGATTCCGAATGCGGACGATCTGAAGAAGTTGTCCGAGCGAGCCGCAAAGAACATCCGCCGGGGCGCGATTGCTCAAGCAGCTCTGCCCGCCCGTGCCAACCAACCCGCGCGGGCCATCCCGGAACGGATCGGCGAACCGAGCCTGATCAAGCACGTCGTGTACATCATCAAGGAGAATCGCACGTATGACCAAGTCTTTGGTGCGCTGAAGCAAGGGCGCGGTCATCCCGACCTGTGCATCTTTGGCGAGGAGATCACTCCGAATCAGCACAAGTTGGTCAACGAGTTCGTGCTGCTCGATAACACGTACTGCGCGGGCATCCTGAGCGCGGACGGACATCAGTGGAGCACGACGGCCTTTAGCACCGATTACATGGAGAAGAGTTTCGCCGGCTTCCCTCGCAGTTACCCCGACGGGATGGGCGTGGATGAAGCCGACGCGCTGGCGTATTCGCCCGCCGGGTTCCTGTGGGACAACGCCATCGCCCACAAGAAGTCGATTCGCAATTATGGCGAGTTCATGATGCCCAAGGTCCGCTGGAGCGATCCCGCCAAGAAAGGCACTCCCGACTATTTGGCCTGTTATCGCACCTGGAAGGGAGAGTCGAAAGAGGCCCTCTTCGAAAGCGAGCCGGCCATCGAGTCGATCCGACCATTCTCGCCGACCGACTACGTGGGCTGGGAGATGGCAGTCCCCGACCAGTACCGGGCGGATTTCATCCTGCGTGAACTGAAAGAGTTCGAGACCAAGGGGGAGTTTCCCCAGTTGACCATCGTCTGCCTGCCCAACGATCACACCAGCGGCACGAGCGCTGGCTGTCCGACACCGGCTTCTTGCATGGCCGACAACGACCTGGCCATCGGGCGGATCGTTGAGGGGCTCAGTCACTCCAAGTTCTGGAACGAGATGGCGGTCTTCGCCATTGAAGATGACCCGCAGGCCGGCTGGGACCATGTCAGCGGCTACCGCACCACGGCCTATTGCATCAGTCCGTATGCGAAGCGGGGGCAGGTCATCAGCACGCAATACAATACAACCAGTGTGATTCGCACGATGGAACAGATCTTGGGACTGCCGCTGATGAACCAGTTCGATGCCAGTGCGACGCCGATGTTCGACTGCTTCACCGACAAGCCCGACCTGACCCCGTTCCAGTCGGTGGCCAATCGGGTTCCGCTCGATCAAATGAATCCCCAACCCAGCGCGATCTTGAACCAGCAATTGCGAGACGACGCCTTGGTCTCAGCGAAACTCAACTTTCGCGAAGTCGATAAAGCCCCCGAGGACGTCCTGAACCGCATCCTCTGGCGCGCGCTCAAAGGTCCGCTGGTCCCGTTCCCCGAATGGGCCATCGGTATCGACGAAGATGACGAATAATTTAGTGAAGGTGCAGCCTCACGCAGCCGGAGCCGCGACAGCTCCTCAATATTTGCTCGATTCTGACCGAGGCACGAGTCG
>JAYTXB010001124.1:0-1428 GCA_043743205.1 Schlesneria sp. | reverse complement strand
TTTCTCTCTCGCATCGAGTTCCTCGAATCGACCGGCTTCGTCTTCAACCAAACAGTCTCCGGCCACAGTTCGTCGGGCGGCGTGATGCTGATTAGTGAGCGATCGTTCCCGCGCCGCAATCCGATGCTGCACATGCGACTCTATGAACAGGGGATCGACAAACTGCTGTTCGACGTTCACGTTCCCAATCCTGCCTACAAGCCGACGTTTTCCGAATGGACTCCCGAAGCCCTTCCCGCCACACAAACGGTGAAGCCACTGACGGTGACGTTGAAGCGCGGCCCAGCGGACATTCCCGCTCAGTACCTGCGTGAGGAAGACGTTGAGATCACCTCGACCGATCCGCGCTGGACTGCCACTCAGCCTCAACGGCACGTCTGGTTGACAGACGCCACTGGCAACACGGCTTACGGGTTTTCTGGTCTCTCGCCCTTTGAACCCGCCTGGAAGCTGAACATCCGGTTTCGACGAAACCCAGCGGCGGAGTTCGGCGACGACGAAGTCTGGCGCACGAAGCTGGTCGCGATGCCCGCTGCGTTGAAGGCGGTGCGATTGAATCTGAAACAGATCGTGGCGGGAGTGGAACTGTCCGCACCCTATGTGAGTGCCGCCGGTCAGGTTCAAGACGATGGCCTCACGTTGACTGTGGCGCCCACCACGGTCACTTCTCAGGGTGGGGTGAGTTCCGGCCACGGGTCAGGAGGCGCGACTGGTCGCCCCTACTCATTCTTTGAGGTCGGCCAGCCGTTCTATCTGTTGAGTCATTCGACACTCGACGACGACACGGAATTGATCGTCACCGTGCGAGACCAAACGGGAAAAGCGATCTCACCGGAGCACGGTGGCAACAGCACCACCGATGGCGTCAACGGGCAACCGACGCGCCTCGTCCGCTTCGAGCCGACGGCTGATACGACGGACGTTCAGTTGGAAGTCATCGTCAATCGAGGCCGCACGTTCGAGTTCCTCGTCACACCGCCGAAGCCCGCCAAGGTGAGTCCGCCGTGAGGTGTGTCATTGGAATGGCCGCGCCTTTTGTCGGATGGGCACTCTTGCCCGTCCGATTTGAAGCCACAAAGCCGGACGGGCAAGAGTGCCCATCCTACAAGTTGATCGCCGCTCACCACACAATCCGGATCACTTGATCCCGAGCATCCGGTCGAGCGAATCGGCGGTCTGGTAGACGAGTGCTTCGGGCCAGTGGGCGTAGGGGTGGAAGTACTCGAAGGTCAGGTAGCCGCGATACTCGATCTGGTCGAAGGCTTCGAGGACGGCGGGCCAGTTCGTCGTGCCATCGAGCAGCGGGCGGAAGGACTCCAGCGACGAATCGGTTCCCTTCTTGGTGAACTCCTTCAGATGGACGTTCTTGATCCGCTTGCCGAGGATCGGAATCCAGTGCTCGGGGAACTGGTACTGCATGATGTTGCC
>JAYTXB010001123.1:0-3352 GCA_043743205.1 Schlesneria sp. | reverse complement strand
AGGGCGGCGCTCACGGTGTTCGCTGGCCCTGGGCTGGTCTCCGAGGCCCCCTTGGGGCGAAGACCACTTCAATCCTCAAATAGCGCAACTTCTAAACTCACGCTGCGGGTTGGTAAATCAGTTCCTGCCGCTCGCCTTACAGCGCGGGGCATCTGATCGCGATTGACCAGAATTGGCTGATGGGCTACATCCCCGCCCCCCCGATTTCCACAATCTCATTTCGACTCATTGGGCAGAGGCTCACCATTGCGCTGGCGATTCATCGCTGGCAAACTTGGCGTGCCTCGCGCCTCAGTGCGGTCCTTTCCTGCCGTCTCGTTCGCAAGGAGGCTGACGATGAATCTTCGTCGCGTGGTGTTGAGCAGTCTCGTTCTGGCTGCCCTCGCGCGAGCCACCTGTACTGTCGCCGAAGACAACTTCGACGGCGCGATCCTTGGCCCCGCCGAACCGATCGGCAAACTGCTCATCGTGAAGGCAGGCTTCGATGACGAACCCGCGACGCTACCTCCAACGCCGGCCCCGCCTCTTGAGTCCGCAGTAATTTCGGCGTCGCCGGGCCGTCTGTTTGGACCTGACTACAGCATCCAAGTCCCTCCAATGGGAATTCCAAGCCCGACAAATTTCGATACTAGGGAAATTCCCTTCCACCTCTCCCAAGCCATTTTCGGTTTGAATGCTGCGGGTCTGAACGAGGAGGCGAAGCAAGTTCGAGTACTGCTAACAACGTTTCAGGCCAAGCATCAGACTCGATTGCAGCTCGCAGAGAAGCAGGCTCAGTTGAATGAGCTTCAAGCAGAAGTTGAGCGGCTCAAGCGTCGCGTTGAGACGGGAATCGCAGCAGACGAACTTGTGATCTCGATCAACATTATCGAAGTGGAGAATGACGAAATACGAAACGAAATGCGGAAGCTATTCATTGAAACTTCTGGCCTGTCGAATCAAGGTGAAACTGCGACGCTCTCAACACTAAAGGTGATCGACAAAGACGACTTTGAAAGCCTGTTGGCAAAGCTCCGACAAGCGGACGAAGTTCGGTTTGTTGGACGGCCGGTGATGCGGACTCTTTCGGGGCAAGAGGCCTCTGTGAGCAATGGCCACTCACTTCCGATCGCACAGATTGGTGGGCGACCAGCAAACGAGTTCGGAACGACCGTCACGGTTCAACCCACGATCACTCACGAGAATGAACTTCGTTCTAAGATGTCGGTTGAGTTCAGCGTGCCCGACGTAGCGAATGGTGTCACTCTCGATGGCACGTTTGTGCCCGGTCTCACTCGCCGGAAAATTCAATCGACTTTCGACATCAAGAACGGCCAAACGGCGATCCTCAGTGGTTTTGTTGAATGCTTGCTCAACAAGCAAACTAAAGAGACCTTCGTGACAGTCACTGTAGGGATCGTCCAACCGAATGATCGAGCCGCGTCGCCGATTGTTCTCCCTGTTAATGCAATTTCCCAGCCTGTTCCATCGTTGTTGGTCAAGTAACCTACTTGTCTACGGAGTCAGCATCGAATGGCGATTGAGCGGCTTCCGAAGTGGAGGCCGTTTCTGTTTGAGGCGGTTCGTCGTCGAGCGGGAGTTCGCCCGGCGGTCGGGGGCCGTAGTACTGGAAGTAGTGGCACTCGATTCGGCCCGCGTACATTTTGCGGCGGCGGTCGGCTTTCTTGCGGAAGTGGCGTTCAAAGCCGGGGTGCGACGTGAGGACGTAGACCGACCACGTGGTCAGTGGCTCGAAGGCATCGGCCATGTCGTCGTAGATATCGGCGGCGGAATCATCGTCGCCGAGTCGTTCGCCATACGGCGGGTTCGTGATGATGCAGCCGTACTCGCGCGGGGTCTTGAACTCCAGCACGTCGAGCTTCTTGAACTCAATGTCGTCCGCGACACCTGCTTCAAACGCATTCTTTTTGGCGAGCGTCACGACTCGGCCGTCGATGTCACTGGCCTGCAACGTGTATCTCGGTTTGGGAAGTTGCTTGTCGCGCGTCTCTTCACGCGCCTGCTTCCAGTGGTCGCGCGTGACCTGTCCCCATTGCTCGCATTGGAACGAACGATTGGCACCCGGCGCGCGATTGCGTGCGATCATCGCCGCTTCAATTGGAATCGTGCCCGAGCCGCAAAACGGATCGGCGAATGGTCGCTCGCGGTTCCAGTAGCTCAACAGTACGAGCGCCGCTGCCGTCGTTTCGCGCAGTGGCGCAGCGGCGACTTCCGGACGGTAGCCGCGCTTGTGCAGACCGGCTCCCGAGGTGTCGATGCTCAGCGTCACCCAGTCCTTCAGGATCGCGACTTCGATCGGATACTCGGGACCGTCTTCCTCAAACCAGTGCCGCTGGTAAGTCTGCTTGAGGCACTCGACGATCGCCTTCTTGCTGACACTCTGAATACTCGGCTCATTGTGCAGTTGTGACCTTACCGACTTGCCGCTGACGGGGAACTTGGCGTCGAACGGCAACCACTCGTCCCACGGCAACGACTGCACCTGATTGAAGAGCATCTCGTAATCCCACGCCTCGAACGAACCGACTTCGATCAGCAGTCGATCGGCGGAACGGAGCCACAAGTTGCAGCGACAGATCGCCAACTCATCGCCCACAAACTTCACGCGACCATCCATGACGGTCTGGTCGGTGTATCCCAACTCCATCAACTCGCGTGAGACAACGGCTTCGAGACCAAACGCGGCGGTGGCAATCAGCGAGATACGGCTCATGGTGGGGATCGTTTGGGAGGGAGGCGTTTGGAAAGGAAGGTTCATCGTTCGCGACGGGGGATTTGCGGAGACTCCGTTGGCAAAGAGTGGGTCGCCGTGATCGCGTTCGCGCGGAAGAAGGTCGCAAGTTGTGAGAGATCAGCGTTCGTCATTGGTTATCGCAGAACAGCCCCTCTCACGCGTGAGCGTCAGAGCCAGTCGTTCAGCGGGGCGAGAGAGTAGCGAGTTTGATCGAGAACGAAAACGAACGCCTCGCGAGTATCGAATGAGTTTGCTCTCTACTTTGTAAGACGCCCGGTTGTCTCTGGATCGAGGCCGCAATAGCTTTCCGGTTTGTGGAGCAATCGCCCCAAGACTTCCGAAGTCTGTACCGACCGGACCTCACTTGTTCTTCCTCTGCCACGACTGAAATTGGAACCTGAGATGCCTGTGGCTGACGTTGACTGCGAAACGGTGGCACCGAAGTCGTGTGACTTACCACTAATCGCCGCTGTCTGGTTGAGTCTGCTCGTGTACGGAGCGATCGCCGCTCCAATTCCCGCGGTGAATGAACCGCACTATCTCACGAAAGCGCGTCACTTCGTTCAGTCCGACTGGTGCGCGAACGACTTCTTTCTCGCGTCACCCAACGCGCACACG
>JAYTXB010001122.1:0-8958 GCA_043743205.1 Schlesneria sp. | reverse complement strand
CATTGACCGCTGAATGCAACTAAACCGCTGAATCCAACTAATACGACATCGGGTTTCTTGTTCCGGTCCCCTCTCCCGCCCGTCATCGGGGGGAGAGGGTTAGCAGCCTGTTGAATAACGTAGGATGGCCTTCTAGGCCGTCGTTTTTCTGCGGGAAATCGGACGGGCAAGATGCCCATCCTACGTTTTTCAACGGGCTGTTAGGGTGAGGGGGGATTGGCTTGTGGCGAGATCGAGCATCCGTTGGTGTTTTGGACTCGAATGGCGATGTTCGTCGGAGGTTTCGTCTTTCGATTCATCGGCCCCCTCACCCTAACCCTCTCCCCCGAAGACGGGGGCGAGGGGACCAGAAACAGCCAACGTGCAACGTACTCCTGACAGTTCTCGCACGGGTTTGCCTTTCGTTTGCCACTCTTCTTCCAATTGCTCGCCAAGGACTCGTTCGATGTACTTTCGCCGCTTTGTTGCTCTCTCACTTTTCAGCCTGCTGGTGACTGCGGGCGGGTGGCTCGTTGCCGATGATTCGCCGCCTGCCGCGAAGCCGAAGTCGGCCGACGGGAAACTGGGTGAGTCTTGGACTGACGTTTTCGTTCAACGCCAGAAGTTGGCCGCGCGGCTGACCGAGTTGCAGCAGAACTTTCGCAAGGCCAAGACGACCGACGAACAGGACGCGATGCGGAAGGAGTTCACCGAGAAGCGAACCGAGTTTCAGAGCGTGGACGACCGGTTGGCTGAGTTGGCTCCCCAAGTCTATGCCGCCGATCCGAAGAACTTCGATGCGGGCGAAGCCGTTATGGAAGCGACTCTGCAAGGTCATCGCTTCGACGAATCGAAGCAGCTTGCCAGCACGCTCATCGCTGTCGGTCGTAGGAACGTGCTGACCGTCAACGTGCTGGGAGTCTCTCAGTTCGCGACGCACGACTTCACGGGTGCGGTCGCGACTTTTGCTGCCGCTGAGAAAGAGGAGATGATGCATCCGCAACTCGGTGGTCGTTATCAAGACGCCGCCTCGGAATACGTCGCGTTCTGGAAAGAAGAGCAGGCCATTCGCAAAGCGGAAGCGGCCGCCACGGGCGAGGCTCAGCTTCCGCGAGTCCTCTTCAAAACGAATCGCGGCGACATCGTCCTCGAACTGTTTGAGAACGAAGCTCCGAACACCGTCGCCAGTTTTGTGAGTCTTGTCGAAGGGCAGAAGTACGACGGCGTGAAGTTTCACCGCGTGATCCCGATGTTCATGGCTCAAGGGGGCGACCCGAATTCGCTCGATGACGACCCGAGCAACGATGGACTCGGCGGCCCCGGCTACATGATTAAGTGCGAGTGCTTCGCCAAAAACGCGCGACGACACTTTCGCGGCTCGCTGAGCATGGCCAAGACCGCCGCGCCGAACACCGGCGGTTCGCAGTTCTTCCTGACTCACCTCCCAACTCCACACTTGAACGCCAACGTCGATGCCCAGTCGGGACACACCGTCTTCGGTCGGATCGTCGAGGGACTTGACGTGGCAGCGTCTCTCAAAAAGGACGACAAAATTGAAACGGCCACGGTCGTTCGCAAACGGAAGCACGAGTACAAACCGGAAACGCTTCCCGACGGGAAGTAAGGAGTGAGGCTCCGTCACTGACTGAGGAGTCAGACACCGGCTCGTATTTTTGGAGATTTTGATCAGCTCGGATTTTGCCCCCTTTGGACTGCGGGGATTCATCACCGCTTTCCTTTCTGCACTTGTCGTCGCATCGTTGAAGACGCTAGCCAACGCCAAGTTCTTCAAACATTCCCCTGCTGGGAGAAAGGAAAGCGGCAATCAATTGCCGCAGTCCAAATGGAGACTTCGGAACGTTTTTTGATTCCAACTCCCAACTCGCATCCTCATCGAAAGACATCGCTCATGAATCGAATTGTGGCACTCAGTGGTGCGGTGGTTCTGTTGATCGGATGGGCTGCGTCGGCGCAGGCTCAGCCCGCATCGGAAGCCGATACGAAGATGATCCGCGAACAACTCGCGTCGCTGACGGTGGCGGTTGAGAAGCTCAAGGTTGGACGAGACGACGTGCGACCTGTCGCGGATGTCGAGGTCTTCGCGAAGGCCGCCGATTGGATCGTGCGACACGAGGAGTTCTTCAAGCCCGACTATGCCAAGTGGACGATCGAAGCACTCAACATCGGTGCGACTCGCGCCGAGACGCTCGCGCAGGAAGACACGAAGGTGAGACACGACGCGCCGTGGCGGCTGCGTGCAGGCTCGACCGTGTGCGGCTACTACTCTGATGTCGATGGCTCCGTGCAGCCGTATGTCGTGACGCTTCCCAAAGGCTTCGATCCGAAAGGAAGCAAGCGGTGGCCACTGCATGTCGAACTGCACGGACGCGGTGACACGCTCAACGAAGTGAGCTTCATCCATGCTCACGAAGCAAAGCCGCTGAAGGACGACCGCGAGTACATTCAACTCGACGTGTTCGGTCGCACGAACAACGCTTATCGTTGGGCTGGTGAGACCGACGTGTTGGAAGCGATGCAGCAAGTCAAACGGACGTATCGGATCGACGATCGTCGTGTGACGCTGCGTGGGTTTTCGATGGGCGGCGCGGGAGCGTGGCATCTCGGGCTGCACCATCCGTCGCTCTGGTCGTCGGTCGGAGCCGGTGCCGGATTCTGCGATACGGTCCAGCACCTCAGCCTGAAAGAACCGCTGTCGCCGCTTCATCAAAAGCTCACCAAAATCTATGACGCGCAGGACTACGCCTTGAATGCGTTCAACGTTCCGACGATCGGTTACGGCGGTGAATTGGACAAGCAAATCTTCGCCTCGACGAGGATGCACGAACTCGGCGAACAACTCGGCGTGCCCATCCCGCAAATCATCGGCCCGCAGACGGAACACAAGTGGCACCCGGAGAGCTTGAAGGCGTTCATGGCCTTTCACGCCGAGCACACACGCATCGGCCGACCCCAGTACCCGGCTCCCGCACGCATTCGCTTCACCACGCACTCGCTGAAGTACAACTCGTGCGAATGGCTGATCGTCGAGGAACAGATTCGCCCTTACGAGGCTTCCGTGATTGAAGCTGAAGTCGATCCCCAAACGGGGACACTGGCCGTCACGACGAAGAACATCTCCGTCATTCAAATCATGCGCGATGTCGCCGAGAACGTGGTGATCGATGGTGGCAGTTCGCTGCCGCTCAACTCCGCAGCGGGTGGGCTGCTTCCCGGTGTCTACTACGAATTGCGAGACGAAGGCTGGGCTGTCTGGGACTACAACCGGTCTCACAAATACGCGGCTCACGAACATGAAGGGGACGACGTTCGGAAGCGTCACAACTTGCAAGGTCCGATCGACGATGCCTTCATGCAGCCGTTCGTTTGCGTGCGACCGACGGGGACCGCGTGGTCGGGGCCTCACGCCGATTGGGCCAAGTGGACGCTCGCACGATTTGAGACCGAGTTCGACAAACGGATGCGAGCGAAAGTCCTCGTCGTGAACGACACACAGGTCACGGATGAATTGATTGAAACCAAGCATCTGATTCTGTTCGGCGATCCCGGATCGAACGCCGTCCTCGCGAAGATCATCGACAAGCTGCCGGTGGAGTGGACTAAGAGCGGTCTCGCGGTGAAGGGGACCAAGTACGATGCCGCTTCGCACGGCGTGGCCCTCATCTACCCGAACCCGCTCAACCGGAATCGGTACGTCGTCGTGAACTCGGGCCACAACTTCCATGAGCCGGAGTTCAAAGCCTCGAACGCCAACCTGTTCCCCAAGCTGGGGGACATCGCCGTCATTCAGTTCACAGCGGGGAAGGACGGCTTCAGCGAGACGCCGCGCTTCGCCGACGTGTTCGACGCCCGCTGGCGACTGGCGGAATAGTGATTCATAGAAGCGAACCCCGATCTGCAATCTAGGGTCAGGCTGCTCCGACTTCACGGCGCGATCGGGCACTCCATTTCAATTTGATTACTCTGACGAAGACTCACCATGCCTCGCTACGACGCCAAACGCATTGAACCCAAGTGGCAAGCCTATTGGGATCAGCACCAGACTTTTCAGACCGCGACCTTCGATCCCGCGCGGCCGAAAATGTATGTCCTCGACATGTTCCCGTATCCGTCGGGAGCCGGGCTGCATGTCGGACATCCCGAGGGCTACACAGCGACGGACATCGTCTGCCGCTACAGTCGGATGCGTGGCAAGCAGGTGCTGCATCCGATGGGCTGGGATGCGTTCGGTCTTCCCGCCGAAGAGTACGCCATTCGGACGGGGACTCATCCGGCCGTCACGACCGCGAAGAACATCGAGACGTTCAAGCGGCAACTGAAGTCGCTCGGCTTCAGCTACGACTGGTCGCGCGAGTTCGCCACGACCGACCCCGACTATTACCGTTGGACGCAGTGGATCTTCCTCCAACTGTTCGACACCTGGTACGACGCCGAACACACGTGGACCGGCCCCGACGGCGTGACGCGCACGGGCAAGGGACGGCCGATCGCCGAGTTGCCGATCCCCGCCGATGTCGCCTCGCAGGGGCAGGAGGCGGTGCGCCGCTATCAGGACAAACACCGACTGGCCTATCAGCACGAGGCTCCCGTCAACTGGTGCCCCGCGCTGGGCACGGTGCTCGCCAACGAAGAGGTCATCGACGGCAAGAGCGAGCGCGGCGGCCATCCCGTCGAACGAACGCCGCTGCGCCAGTGGCTCCTCCGCATCACGGCCTACGGCGACC
This sequence comes from Schlesneria sp., assembly GCA_043743205.1. GTDB lineage: Bacteria > Planctomycetota > Planctomycetia > Planctomycetales > Planctomycetaceae > Schlesneria. The sequence continues at coordinate 4,237 of JAYTXB010001122.1, read as the reverse complement.
GGCTCGCGAACGAATTGGAAGACCTCAACTGGCCCGAGTCGATCAAGCTGATGCAACGCAACTGGATCGGCCGCAGCGAGGGGGCGGAGGTTGATTTCTTCATCGGCCAGGCGAGCGGGGGGTGTGAACCCCCCGAGTCTTCCGATGGTCACGGTGCGGGCGAAGTAACTCGGGGGGGGCACACACCCCGCTCGCCAAGGCGTGAGGACGACTTCGCGGCATGGAAGTCATCGCGAGCGGCCGCGAGTTTCCCCAAGGAACCGGGCGACGAAGTCCTTCGCATCTACACGACTCGTCCCGACACGCTGTTCGGAGCGACGTACATGGTCCTCTCACCGGAGCATCCGGCCGTGAATCGGCTCACCACGCCCGAGCAGCGAGCCGCCGTCGATGCCTATCGCCAGCAGGCGGCGATGAAGAGCGACCTCGACCGGACAGACCTCGCCAAGGACAAGAGCGGCGTCTTCACGGGCGGTTACGCGACCAACCCGATCAACGGCGAGCAGATCCCCGTCTGGATCGCCGACTACGTCCTCATCAGCTATGGCACGGGAGCCATCATGGCCGTGCCGGCTCATGACATTCGCGACTGGGAGTTCAGGGAGAGGTTTGGCCTGCCTCTCGTCTGGGTCGTCGAACCACCTGATGGCTATGAGTATTCAAAAGAAGAACTGTCGATGCAGTTCGCGACGATTAACAATGTCCTTCACCCGTTCACAGGTGAAGGAACTGCGATCAACTCAGGACAGTACAACGGCCTCGCGACGCAGATGTTCAAAACGACGATCACACACGATCTCGCAGCGGCGGGAATCGGTTGCAAAGCGGTCAACTTTCGTCTGCGCGACTGGCTCTTCTCGCGACAGCGGTATTGGGGCGAGCCATTTCCGATTTGGCATGAACTTGACGCGAGCGGCCAGCCGACGGGGCTCATGCGGCCGGACGCTGAAGCCATGCTGCCCGTGCGGTTGCCCGAGATGGCCAACTTCAAGCCGACCGGAACTCCCGAGCCGATGCTCTCAAACGCTCCCATTGAGTGGCTCCACCAGACTGCTGCCGATGGCGTGCGGCTCAAGCGGGAAACGAACACGATGCCGCAGTGGGCCGGCTCGTGCTGGTACTACTTGCGATTCGCCGATCCGAAGAATGACAAGCAGTTCCTCGATCCGGTCATCGAGAAGGCGTGCCTTCCCGTTGACCTCTACGTCGGGGGGGCTGAGCACGCGGTACTCCATCTCCTTTACTCGCGTTTCTGGCACAAGGTGCTGTTCGATCGCGGCCTTGTCTCAACCCCCGAACCGTTCCAACGTCTAGTCAATCAGGGAATGATCCTCGGTGAGGCTGGCTTTTATGCCTGCGAACGTACCAACGCTCTCGGACAGGGAACGGGCATGTTGGTCAATGCCGCAAGTGCGCGCGCCGAAGCAAAGCAATATAAACACAGTGAGGTGATCCCGGTCGTCGAGTTTGCCGATGGATCCACCGAGGTACAGGCCGAATTCATTTTGTCTGCTGTGCCCAAATCGGAAGTGACTACGACCGGCGGAAGACATTTCTGGAAACGTGAGGACGGTTCATCCATTGAAGTGATCTGCCGAGCCGAGAAGATGTCGAAGTCGCGCGGGAACGTCATCAATCCCGACGTGGTCGTGGACGAGTTCGGAGCCGACTCGCTGCGGTTGTACGAGATGTTCATGGGACCGCTCGAAGCGGTGAAGCCGTGGAGTATGAAGGGGGTCGAGGGAGTGTCACGGTTCCTCGGGCGAGTCTGGCGGATGATCGCCGATGAACTGCATGAGGACGCTGTGCGATTGAACCCGGCCGTGCAGGATGTCGCTCCGTCGGCCGACCAGCTTCGCGTCCTGCACCGCGCGATCAAGGCCGTGACGAACGACATCGAGTCGCTCGGGTTCAACACGGCCATCAGCCGGATGATGGAGTTCGTCAACGAGTTTCTCTCCATCGAAGTCCGCCCGCGCGCGGTGATGGACCCATTCGTCTTGCTACTCAGCCCGTTCGCCCCGCACCTCGCGGAAGAACTGTGGGAGTTGCTCGGGCACACGAAGACACTCGCCTACGAACCGTGGCCGACTTGGGACGAACAGCATTTGATCGAGACCGAGATCGAAATCCCCGTCCAGATCAACGGCAAGCTACGCGGCAAAGTGAAAGTCCCCGTCAACGCGGATCAACCGACCCTCGAAGCCGCCGCCAAAGCGGACGCCACTATCGCGGGGCAACTCGAAGGCAAGACGATCATGAAGACCGTCGTCATCCCCGGCCGGATGGTGAACTTCGTCGTGAAGTAACCGAGTGACCGATTCGCCGGTCACTTCCCACTGATCGAGTCGCAACGGATGAGAATCTTTTTGCTGTCGTCGGAAAAGGCCATCGCGCGGACATAGCCCAGTTGGTTGTGACGGAACGGTGTGGCTTCGGCCACGAGTTTGCCGGTTGCGATGTCCCAAACCCGAATGTCGGCGGCGGAGTCTCCGCCCGTAGGGATTTCGCCACTGAGTGAGATGGCGACGAGTTTGCCGTCGGGACTGAAGGCCCAACGCTGTTTCTGATTGTGCATTCGGGAGAGCGGACTGTGGGGAAACGGCTTGCCAACGGGTTTGTTTCCCACAGCTTCGATGAGCTGCACTTTGTCGAAGGTCTTGGCTTCGATCGTCAGCTTGCCATCGGGACTCTTCAGCAGGGCATCGGGGACTTTGGTGCCGGTCCCGATCTGAAACGTCAGAGTGGAATTCTTCTCCGGCTCACGTTCCGCTTGAGCGAGGCATGGCTGACTCGATCTCAACAATAAGCAACCGACGAGGGCGACGCGCAGCATGAGGCTGGATGGCATGAGAATTCTCCTGAAACAATGAGTCTGATCGCAGAGATTGGCCGCGACTTTAACGCGGACGATACACGACGCAAAAGTTTCAAAGTAGATTGGGTCGAGTCTTCGAGGCCCACCGATTTCCAAACGACTTCCGGTGGGCTACGAATTTCCCAACTTGAAACTCGCCGAAGCCGTGGCAACTCTCTCACGGCTCGTTCTCGTTTCAAAGCCCACCGATTGCCAAACGGTGGAGCAAGTGGCGATCAGGCAGCTTGGTCGGACGGGGAGTCTGCTGGCGAATGATGATCGTCAGAGGCTGGGTACTCGGCAGAGTCGGCCTTTCGTCCGGCCAGCGATTCCAGCTTGGTGATCTCCGTGCGAAGTGCGGTAAGTTCGCGTTCTTTTTGAGTCAGGGTCTCACGCAGTCGGAGGAGTCGGCGTTCGGGAGGACCATTGATGATGCGACTGACCGCATCGACGAGCAGCAGCGCCCGCCAAGCTCGCAACGAGACTCCGCGCAGTCGATAGAGACGGGCCGTGCGCGTCAGTTGTTGCAGTCGCAGGATTCTCCCGAGACGCAGCGCTTGCAGGAACGAGAAGAGCGGCAGCAACACAATGGCGAGATCGACCACGTGACCTTTGAGGTACGTCCATTTGTTGTCCGCGATCGACAGGCGCAGGATGAATTCGCTGGCGAACGCGAACCAGATCAGACCATTCGCTCCATTGAGCAGCCCCGATAGCAACGGGTCCGCGGCGAGGTGATCCGCCCAGAAGTAATCGACCACCGTCAGCGGCAGAACCATCAGGGCGAGGACGATCATCGGCACGCTGGAGACGCGTTCCAGCCGCTGCTCCAGCTCATGTCCGACTTGTTGCCAACCGAGTCCGGGCAACCAGATATTGAGTCCTGTCGCGTGGTCGCACGCTCCCAATCGCAGCGGCGGCAAGACGCAATACAGCCGACGCGAGCGGCCCTGTCGGCTACCGAGCCGCCCGCCCCAAAAGGCATCGAGCCAACAGAGCGGATAGACCATCATCAAGCCCAGACCGCATGTGATGAAGATCGGCTGGTACTCCGGTTTGTCGTGCAGGTGGAGTAACCCCGCGAGACAAAGCAGCGAGAACATCGCCAACCAAAACATCTCGGGCGCAACCCGTTGATCCCAAGCGTGAAGTGCGGTGTCGTTGTTCTCACTGTGTGAGGAAGACGAAGTATTCACGAAGCATTCCTTGCGATCGAGGTCTGGCGTATCGCGCCGCGAGAAACGCCAGACCAATGGCACTTGCTTTAGAGACCCGCAGCGAGAGTTTAGAAGTTGCGCTATTTGAGGATTGAAGTGGTCTTCGCCCCAAGGGGGCCTCGGAGACCAGCCCAGGGCCAGCGAACACCGTGAGCGCCGCCCT
>JAYTXB010001121.1:0-9755 GCA_043743205.1 Schlesneria sp. | reverse complement strand
CCCAAGACAGAGCGGCGCCAATCACAAACAGCGTGACAACTCCAAATTTCGACATTCGTAACGACCTTTGATCTAGCAGGAAAAACTCACAGGCGAGGTAGCGTATGGTAGCCACCGACCTCGGCCACGGAAACTTCGACGACGAGCGAGCAACTTATCCGCTGAATCTCACGGCCTTTCCGCGTGTGATGACCAGAAACAGCCGAAAGCCATCCGCCTCAATAGCACGAACTTGACTTCCCCCTGAAGTAAGACAATCGTCCCTCGCATTCACCTTGACCGCGCCAACTGCCGAACCTGCGCTCGTGCGAGCGGCTCACTTCACTGTTGGGTCGAATTCCACATCGAGACCCCTCATGCAACAAGACGACCTCGCTATTCCAATTCTGCCCAGTCGATCGGTAGATGACACGCTGGCCTTTTACCGGCGACTCGGTTTTGACGGCACAATTTGGGGTGCCCCCTACTCCTACACCATCCTTCGTCGGGGCACAGTCGAGCTTCACTTCTTCACTCACCAAGAGCTTCGTCCCGCTGACTCAAACGCGGGTTGCTACATCCGGGTTTCAGACGTGGAGAGTATTTACCACGCTTTTGCTTTGGCAGAGCTGTCCCGAGCAGGGATCCCGCGCCAAGATGTTCTCGAAGTCAAACCGTGGGGGATGAGGGAGTTTGCCATCGTCGATCCCGACGGCAACCTGATACGGATCGGCCAGACGCTTTCATAGCGAGGCCATGAGAGAGAGGCTGCCCAAGAAACACAGTACGTGGAGTCTTCGGAACGCACCATGATTGGTGATCACGCTAAAATCCCGATGTGTTCCGAAGACTGCACGCACCCTACTGTTTTGGCAAAGTAGCCCTCATCGCTCCGTGTGAAGACAGCCGTGTGCGAGTTCAACGCGAAACATTTCATCCACCCGGCATCCCACTCGGCCTTCTTCACGCGGAGCGATGAAGACTACTTTTGGAGGACTCGTCGCATGAAAACTTCCCGAAGATCATCGTCGAACAGGTCGGGTATCACGTTGATTGAGGTCTTGGTCATAGTTGGAATTCTCGCGCTGCTCGCCGCGTTTTTTCTGCCATCGGTCCAGCGCACTCGCGTAAGTTCGCGACGGAATCAATGCAAGAACAATCTGAAGCAGTTGGGGCTGGCTCTGCACAACTATCACGACACGTTCATCACAACGATGCCGTCCGGTTACATCTATCACACTCAGGCCGCCGTCCCGGAATCGGAAGAGGGAGTTCCGTTCAACAATGGCTGGGGCTGGAAGACGATGATTTTGCCGTACGTAGATTCCAATCCGCTCACAATCACATTTTCGACGAATGGCAACACTCCCAATTTCCAAGATGGACTGACGGCATCTTCGGCACCGCAAAAACCTTCACGCGGCAGCGTTGAGGGTGTGATTGCTGCTTTTCGCTGTCCGAATGATCCCGGCTCATTGACCGTCAACGGCCTTCCCGGTGGGTTGTCGAACAAGCCGTGTGGTCGGACGAATTACTTCGGGGTTGTCGGGAGTGCTTTCCTCTATTCCGAGGGCTCTCTGAATCCGACCTCGTTCTGCTCGAATGTCGCTTCGTTCTCAACCCTCCCGATTCCACCCGTTGTCGGTGCGCCGGTTCCCGGTGCGCTGGGAAGATGCTTCGCGACAGAGAACGATCCGTTCTACAACTCGTCCACGGTGCCGGTCGCCCTAGTGAAGAACTACGGCGGCATCTTCGGGGCCAACAGCAAGTGCGGCATCCGCGACATGACGGACGGCACCAGTAACATCATCATGGTCGGTGAGCGATACACACCGGTGAACACCAGTCCTCAAACGGCAACCGTCATCGGCGACGGAATCTGGCCCGGCGTGTCGTCCCTGGCAGCGGAATACAACGCGCTGGGCGAGGCGACTCACCCGATCAACGCCGGATTTACTCAACGCAACCAACGCCCGCCAACCACCGGCTTCGGCAGCATGCATACGGGAGGTGCCCAATTTCTGATGGCCGATGGTGCGGTCCGATTCCTCAGCGAAAATCTGGACATCGCCACCTATCGCAATCTGTCTCGCATTGACGATGGAATGGAACTGGGCGATTTCTGAATCGCATCACACGCTGCAGTTGTGCCGGGCATCGGACCTACTTGCTCAGCCGATAATGCTTACACCCCACGCGGAAAGATCACAGACAATGGCGAGCCGCATGCCGTAAGGCTGCGGGTTTCCTGCTGCGATCAATACCCCTTACGGCATGCGGCTCGCCGAGGATCCCTCACTGATGACCAGGTGAGTGAAGTCGGGTGGGACAAGCTTGCTTCGAGCGCCGGCCCACCGATTCCTCCGTCAACCGAAATGGGATTTCACGTCCAAAACAGGGTGGGCCGGCGCGGCGAAGCGCCGCTGATCCCACCCTACTTCGCTCCAGACTGAGAGAGCTTCACCCTCGTGTTCCCAAGTGATTCCCTGACAGGCTAGAAGCCTATCCCACGGACTTAAAGCGACAACCTCCAAGCCCGGCGGGGTGAGATTCAAAACTGAGCCTACTCCGGCCACTTCCCCTCGACGATTGGCTTCACGGCGAGCTGCTTCGGATCCACAACGACATGCTTCACCAGCTTGCGCTTCCATGTGTACGTGATGTGTACGAGTCCGTCTTTCGTTTGAATGACCGCCGGGTACGAATACTCGCCGGGATCGCTTTCAAGGATCAGCGCGGCCTGCCAATCCTTGCCATCCGACGAGACAGACACGTTCAACGGCGAGCGGCCTTTGGGCGTGTGGTTGTAGACGATGACGTGCCGCCCGTCGGCGAGCGTCACCGCATCGGTTCCCGCATTGGGATTCGGAAGCGATGTCAGCGTGAGCGGTCCCCACGTCAGGCCGCCATCGGTCGATGAGACTTCAAAGACTTGCTTCTGTTGAGTGCGACCGACCGCTTGTAGGCGTCCATCCTTGTACACGAGAAAGCTTGGCTGAATGGCTCCGATCTGTTTGCCATCGTTCACGGGTGCGGTGGCCTGCCATGTTTGGCCGAGGTCCGATGAACGCTCGAAGTGAACTCGCCAGCCGTCATGTTCGGAACTGGTCCCGCACAGGATGTCTCCGTTGGGAAGCTGGATCGGCTTGTTCTTGATCGGCCCGAGAATGCCGTCCGGCAACCGACGCGGCTTCGACCATGTGCGGCCTGCATCATCGGACGTGATCAACATGCCCCACCACGTGTCGGGGCTGGGGCCGACCTTGTAGAAGAGCATCAGCGGCAACGGCTGCTCCGGTTTCTTTCCTCCAGCAGCGAGTGTTGGCTGGAACAGGATCGGGTTCCAGCAGGGATAACGCTTCGCCGGTAAGTCTTTCTCGGGCGATTCGACTCCGTTCACGACCTCGACCGGCACGGACCACTTGCCGTCCACGAGCCGCGCGAACCAGATGCCGACATCGGGATGTTTTTCGTATGTCCCGCCGAACCAGGCGGCGACGAGGCCATCCTTCGTCTCGACGATGGTCGAAGCATGGCACGACGGAGTCGGGGCGGTCTCGTAAATGAATTCGGTCTTGAGTACAGCCTTCTCCGTAGGGTGGGCATTGCCCACCACAGCCTTGTCGGCCTTGGCATCGACTTGTGCCACAACAACGGTTGTTTTGTGTTCGGCTTGGTGGGCGGTGCCCACCCTACTGTTCCTCAGGTAGTAGAACCGGCCATCCTCCGCACCGACGAGCAAATCGGGCACGCCGTCGTTATTCCAATCGACCGTCGTCGGGCTGGTGTCGTGTCCTTCGATCTTGCGATTGTCGAGCGGCCCCATGTCCTTCATCACCCACTTGCCATCACGAGTCTCAACCTGTCGCAACCAGTTCGCGTTGATGCCATTCAGCAACACATCGAGCTTCCCGTCGCCGTCCCAATCGACAACGCACAGCTTCCGTCGCCCGCTCCCTCCCGCCCGCTTCGCATTCAGTTGCAGCGGCTGGCCCTTCTCGTCGATGAACTTCCGCTGGCCGGGCAACAGGTTGGTTTCTTTTCCGGTCCCCTCGCCCCTCGCCTTGGAGGGGAGAGGGTTAGGGTGAGGGGTTTCTTCTGCTTTGGCTGCTTGCTTCGACAGAGCGTTCTCACCGTTCCGCCCCCTCACCCTAGCCCTCTCCCCCGCAGACGGGGGAGAGGGGACAATAGAAGCCGTACTGCGCCGAGCATCATTGTCGCTGGCATTTGCCAGCCGTCGCTCGAAGAACGCCAAGTAGCCCTCGTGGTCGAGCATCACCAAGTCACACAGCCCATCGCGATTGAAGTCGATGGCCACAGGAGTCGTCCGCCACTGAGTCGCCAGTTCGTTGCCGACCGGCTCCCACCAAGTCCACTCGGGTTTCGGAGCCTTGCCGTTTGGCCAGGCGACTTCGATCGGTTGAGCCGCCGCCAACTCAGGCTCGGTGCGCGTGCCGACATTGCGATACCAATGGACCTTGCCCCAGATTGAATTCACGATCAGATCGGGGTAACCGTCGTGGTCCCAGTCGGCGACGGTCTGAGTCGTGTAGCCCCACTTCGCTTCGGCCGGGCCTTGGATCGAGCCGTTCGGTCCCGCCATGATGCGGATCGTTTCGTCCGCCGCTTCGAGTTTGTCGGGAGCCGCCCAGCGAGGCTGTTCGACTCCGGGGCCGCTCAGGTTTTCGATGAACGCGATGTAGCCGGCCGTGTTCCCCGCGATGATGTCCGTGTCTCCATCTCCATCCCAATCGAAGCCACACACGGTCGCGAGTGCCCCGAACTTCACATCGTCCGCCTCCTGCTGGAAGTACTTCGGCGCGAGGAACTGCGGCACGCCATCGACCGGCGGTCCATAGTTCTCAACCAGCGCGACGCGACCGTCTTCATCGCCGACGATCAGGTCGAGGTCTCCGTCAGAATCCCAATCGAACGCGACGGGGACGATCATCTCAAGGTCCATCGTCAACTTGTGTCCATCGCGCATCAACGGCTTCCCCGCCGCATACGTTGGTTCGGTGCGAGTCCCCACGTTTTGGAAATAGGTGAAGCCGTCGAGGAACTCACCGCAGAGCAGATCGAGGTCACCATCACCATCGAAGTCGGCGAAGTTCGGTGAAGGGAGGCCGAAGGTCGAGATCGGCACTTCTCCGGTCCCCTCGCCCCTCGCCTTGGAGGGGAGAGGGTTAGGGTGAGGGGTTTCTTCGGTCTTCGCGTTCTGTTTTGACGAAGCGTCATCACTACTCGACCCCCTCACCCTAGCCCTCTCCCCCGAAGACGGGGGCGAGGGGACAGGAGAAGAAAAAGTGGCACACGTCAGCAACCTCGGTTCTTCGTACTTCGGCAACTCGGTCGAGCCGGTGTTGTGGAACAGGTAGAGCAGCCCGTGCAGAGGGCCGTTCTTCCAGCGGCCGTTCGCGTCCCACGCGTCATCCCAGCCGTATTCGGACCAGTTTTCGAGAGCGACCACCAGATCGAGAACCTTGTCGCCATCGAAGTCCACGAACTTCCATTGGTTATGGCGCAGCTTGTAGACGCCCGGCTTGTGCGGCTTCAGCCAGTCGGGGTTCTTGCCAACCGGATCGGCAGGGAGCGACAGCTTCACTGGTTTCTCAAGGCCGACGGTGAGGAAGTCGGGATGCACGTGGCCCGGAGTCGTCACGATCAGGCGACCATCGACGTAGGACGGTGTGACGTTGAAGTGCCCCGCACTCAGACGCCGCGCCGGTTTGAAGACGGGAAACTTTTCGTGGCAATTCGATTTGCCATCGCCCGGATTCTCGAAGAGGTACGTTCCGTTGTAGGGCTTGTCGGGGCAACTGACGATCAGATCGAAGTCGCCGTCTCCATCGGCATCACACGGCACCGGCCACGCCCACAAGCCGACTCCCAAATCCACGATCAAGCCGGGATTGTTGTACTTCAACCGTTCGAGGCTGGTGGATTGTTGCGCCCAAAGTGGAGCTGCGGCGAACAGCGGGATCGCGCACAGAACTCGGGAAGCGATGGCATTCGACATAGCGTGACTCGTTGGAAGGAAGCCGGCTGAAGCCCGGCTGGAAGAGTTCAACAGGCGGGCCTCACAGACCACCGGCTGAAGCCGGTGGCAGACGAGGATGTCGGCTGGAAGCCGACAGAAAAGCGACCGTGTTTGATGTCGGTTCGTTGCTATCGTGTTCGTTGCGTCATGCCTCTTCCGGACCGAACGTCACGTCGGCGTAGATTTCCGCGAGTGGCAGTGAGCAACCGAGCGTGGTCAGTTCGAGAACCGCCTCGACTCCCTTGAACACCGTCAGCAACCACGAGTCGTCAGGCTGGCGCACGAACCGCTCGACGTGCGGCTTGTCTTGAGAGACCAAGATGTAGGTTTGAAGCGACTCCAATTCGCGGTACAGATCGAACTTCTCGCCACGGTCGTAACTCGCCGTCGATTGGGACAACACTTCCACGACGACGCTGGGATTGTTGATGGCGATGCTGTCTTCGGCGTCCATCTCCAGCGGCCCACACACGACGGACACATCGGGATAGGTGATCAGACTGCTGGTCAGGATGCGGACACGCTGGTCGCTGGTGAATGGGCGACAGGGCGTGCCGAGTAACCGGTTTCCCAAGCCGATGATCAATTTTGTGACGATTGAGTTATGTCTCGGGGATGCCCCAGCCATCGCGAAAATCTCGCCGCGATAGAACTCGCTTTTGAACGTGGCGGCATTCTCGCGTTGCAGGTACTCGGCGAGTGTGAATCGAGGTTTCGGAGCGGCCGACATGTGCTGACTCCAACGAACGGGATCCTGTGGTGAGCGGTGAGCAGAGCGGCCCCTTCCCGCAACATCGCGTGGGAAGGCTCGCACATGGGGAGACTCCTCACATCACGACGGGCTTGCCGAGGGCGCGGCGGACGGGGACGAACTGGCCCGCGTGCATCATCGGGTGCGTGCCGATCAGGGTGAACATCGAGCCGACAGTCGGGCAGAAGGACCGCATCGGCTCGGGGCCGGCTTCATCGAGTTTCGCTTCGGGAAGTGAGTCGAGTGCGGCCAGCGTCGCGGCGCGAACTTTGTCGAACAGATCGCTGTACTGTTGCTTCGTGCAGAACTTCGAGGCGTCGTCGCTTCCCGCCGTTTCTTTGCTGTGCTGCTCGGCGAAGCCCGCCGGAAGCTCGGCGGCCGCGCCCGGGCAGACCATGTTCAACAGACTGCCTTCCGAGGCAATCAAATGCCCAAGCTGCCACGCGAGGTGATTGCAGCCTGCTCCCGGACGCCGCATCAATTCGGCGTCGGTCAAATCTCCGAAGTAGGTCTTGAGAACCGTCTGGCACAGGCCCATCGTTCCGCGAATGGCATCTTTGGCGTTCATGATCGTGTTCCTATTTTGAGGCGTTTTGGAAAACAGTTCAGGTGAGCCGGGTGCCGTGAGGCCCCGGATTCCGCAACGAAGAATCCGGGGCCTCACAGCACCCGGCTCACCTGAAGACTTGGAAGATTCAACGGATTTTCTGATCGGGCAGTCCCTGCTTGATCCCCTCGTCGAGCGGCATCTTGTCGTGTTTGATGCCGACTTCCAACAGTTGGCGGTTCAGTTCGGCTTGCAGTTCCTTGAGCTTGGCCGCGTGGTCCGGCTTCGCGATCAGGTTGTGACGTTCACCGGGGTCGGACTTGATGTTGTACATCTCGGCCATGTGCCGATCAGGCTGGTCGTCGCCATGAGGATAGTGGATGTACTTCCATTCGTCGGTGCGGACTCCGCGCACGTTGGGCGTGTAGGGGAACTGCTTCTCATAGTTGTAGTGATAGAGGAACGAGCGTCTCCAATCGAGATCGCTGCCGGTTTGGACAAGCTTTCTCCACGACTTGCCATGCAATTTTTCGGGGGCCTGCACGCCGCACAGGTCGAGCAGACTCGGAGCCATGTCCACCGTGAGGACTTGTTGAGCGATCTTCTTTGGCGCGTCGGTCTTCGTCAGGCCGGGGTAGCGCACGATCAGCGGGATGCGAATGCTGGGCTCGTGCATCGTCCGCTTGTCGATCATGCCGTGCTCACCGTTGAGCAGGCCGTTGTCCCCCATGAAGACGATGATCGTGTTGTCGAGCTGCTTGGTCTCGGCCAACTGTGCGGTCAGCCGACCGACGCTGTCATCGACCGAGAGGATCGTCCCCCAATACGCGCGGGTCATCGCGGCGAAGTCCTTCACCGCTTCCGGACTGGAGTCGGGAAACTTCTTGCGCCACTCGAACAGCGGCCCGTAGATGCCATGCCACGTCGGCAGCCGGTCCTTGATCCACTTCGGCTTGTCGTCGAGCGTGAACGCGGTGTCGGGATACTTCACCTCGACGTTGTCGAAGGTGTGCTGATACTTTTCCTCGGGGAAGTAGAAGCTGTGCGGAGCCTTGTGCCCGAGCATCATCGCCCACGGCTTGCCATGCGACGCATCGAACTGCCGGTCGAGCCACTTCTCCGCGAGATCGGTCACGACGGTGGTGTAGTAACCGGGAATGACCTCCCGCCGCTCGCCGTTGAGATTGAATTCCGTGTCGAAGTATTTCCCCTGCCCCTTGTGCGTGACGAAGTAGTCGAAGCCGGGCCGCTGCTCGTCGTTATCTTCCCCCATGTGCCACTTGCCGAGATACGCGGTCTCGTACCCGGAGGCTTGCAGCAGTTTGGGAAAGCTCGCGAGATCGGCCGGATACTCAGTGAAATTGTTTGTCACGCCATGAGCATGCGCGTAGAGGCCACTCAGAATCGACGCGCGACTCGGTGAACAAAGCGATGTCGTGCAGAAGGCGTTCTGAAAGAAGACCCCTTCCTTCGCGAGCCGGTCGATGTGCGGCGTCTTCAAATACGGATGCCCCGCACAACCAAGAGCATCCCATCTCAAGTCGTCGCACAGCACGAACAGGATGTTGGGCCGAGCCAAAGCGTTGGCTGGCGCGATGAGATGACCAGTGAAAAGGCCGTATAGAACCAACCCCAACCAAATGGCTCGCATCCGGATGTCTCTTCAAGAAACGTTGATTGAAAACAGACTCACTGTGATGAAATCACATCGCCTTCGCAGGTCACGCGAGCGGCGACAGGAACGGCCGGTCGAGGTTCGCGGCGCGGCCTTCCAGTTGTGGCACCTGCTCGTAATGACCGGCCTTGATCCCGGCGATCGTCAGCTTGTGCAGTTCGCGATAAGTGAGCCGTCCTTCCGTCTGCTTGATCGTCTCGACGAGGAAGTAGGTCAGCGCGCCGTTGAACTTGCTGCCGATGAAGGCATCGGCCGAGGTCTGTGTGTCGCGGCAGCCCGAGATCAACGTCTCGACGATGTCCGCCGTTACGACATCGCTCTTCTTGGTGCCCGCAGCGAGGAGTTTCCCGCGCGTTCCGCGCAGCTTGCCGGTGAGCTTTCGCTTGGTCTCCGCCGCGATCAAATCCCACGGGCTGGTGAGAAACTTGGATCGCGGTGCTTTGGGATCGAGGTTGAAGGCACGCGTGGCCGTTCCCGAATGGCAGCAGTCGAAGATCACCGTTAGGCGGGCTTGAGGATGCAGTTTGTCGAACGTGATCCGCAGCCAGTCGTCGGTGAGCGGGTCGTTCCAGTTGAGGTCCGTCGGACAGAGAATCTCATCTCGGTGATCGGCTTCATCGCCGTTCTTGTCTGGGACGTTGGAGCCGTGTCCCGAGTAATGCAACAGCACCACATCACCCGCCTTGGCTCCCAGCACCAACTTTTGAATCGCGCTGCGCATCGCTTTGGTCGTTGCTTGGTCGTCGAGCAGCGTCGTGATGTC
>JAYTXB010001120.1:0-3800 GCA_043743205.1 Schlesneria sp. | reverse complement strand
GTTGAGCACGTGAACACGGACTCGATCCGCGTTCTTAAAGCGGAGCGTCACGGCAACAAGCTCAAGACGGGCCATCTGCGCGGCAACCACTTTTCGATTCTCATTCGCGACGTGGTCGAGAACGCGGCCGCTCTCGCCGCTCCCATCGCGGAACAAATCCGCAAGTTGGGCTTTCCCAATTTCTATGGCCAGCAACGCTTTGGCCATCACGGTGAGACCTTGCAACTGGGACTGGACCTGTTGGCGGGACGCAGACGTTCGCGCGACATCCCTGAACCGCAGCGCCGATTCTTGCGCCGCTTGTCACTCTCGGCCGTACAGTCTGATCTCTTCAACTACGCGTTGGCTTCGCGACTGACGGACGGCTTGCTGAACCGCGTTCTGAAGGGGGACGTGATGGAAGTCGTCGCGTCGGGGGGTAAGTTCATCGCCGAGGACTTAGCCGCCGAGCAGCCTCGTTACGACGCAGGCGAAACGGCCGTCACGGGACCGATGTTCGGTCCCAAGATGCGCGACCCGCTCGGCCAACCCTATGACCGTGAGCAACTGCTACTTTCACAAAGTGGACTGCTCCCTGAACACTTCGCCAAGTTCCTGAATCTGATGTCGGGCACTCGCCGACCCTACGTTGTCCGACCGGGCGAGCTGACCGTCCTACAGGACGCCGACGGTCTGCGATTCAACTTCTCACTCCCCAGCGGCAGCTATGCGACCGTACTTCTGCGCGAGTTCATGAAGACCGCCGAAGTTCCCGCGATCCCCGAAGCGGACGACGAAACCAACGATTGATTGCTCCCAGTAACCCGCAGCGTGAGCAAGGGAGTCGTTTCACCGCGTGGGCAACATCCCGAGGACACTCTCCATGTCTCTGAAGTTTGATCGCAGTCGTGAACAGTTTGCTCGTGCCCAAAAGTCGATCCCCGGTGGGGTGAACAGTCCCGCGCGGGCGTTTGGTGGCGTCGGTGGAACGCCGGTCGTGATGGATCGGGCGAACGGAGCGTACCTCTACGACATCGACGGCAATCGCTTCATCGACTTCATCGGTTCGTGGGGTCCGCACATTCTGGGACATCAGCATCCCGCCGTGATGGCGGCCATTCACGCGGCCCTCGAAAAGGGGACGAGCTTCGGGGCACCGTGCGTGTTGGAGACAGAGTTGGCTGAGTTGGTGATCGACGCGGTTCCGTCGATCGAGCTGGTGCGCATGGTCAACTCGGGGACCGAGGCGACGATGAGTGCCATTCGCGTCGCGCGCGGCTTCACGTCACGCAGCGTCATCGTCAAGTTTGAAGGGTGCTATCACGGACACGTCGATAGCTTGCTGGTGAAGGCGGGGAGCGGGGCACTCACTCTGGGCACTCCTTCCAGTCCCGGCATTCCCGCCGGATGCACAGCCGACACGCTGTGCCTCGACTACAACAACTGCCAGCAATTGGACGACCTCTTCGCACGGCGTGGTGACGAGATTGCCTGCGTCATTCTCGAACCGGTCGTCGGCAACATGGGCTTGGTGATCCCGACATCCGAGTTCTTGATGACTCTGAGGACGCTGTGCGATCGCCACGGAACGGTCCTGATTTTTGATGAAGTGATGACCGGCTTCCGACTCGCGTATGGAGGCGCTCAATCGCTATTCGGCATCCGCCCGGACATGACGACGCTCGGCAAGATCATCGGCGGTGGTCTGCCGGTCGGTGCGTATGGTGGGCGAGCCGACATCATGCGCATGGTCTCTCCCGCAGGTCCGGTCTATCAAGCGGGAACGCTCTCGGGGAACCCCGTCGCCATGTCGAGCGGCATCGCCACGCTGACGACTCTCAAACAAACCAACCCGTACCCGCGACTCGCCGAGGTCACCGACCGACTCTGCGCGGGTCTCTCCGAACGGGCGACCAAAGCAGGCATCCCGCACACGATCCCGCATATCGGCAGCATGTTCACGCTGTTCCTCAACCCCGAGACCGTCACCCATTGCACGGTCGCCGTGAAGAGCGACACGCAACGCTTCGCCCGTTACTTCCACGCCATGCTCGGCCAAGGGATCTACCTCGCGTGCAGCCAGTACGAAGCCAACTTCGTCTCCACCGCTCACAGCGAAGCTGATCTCGCGGCAACTCTCGCTGCCGCAGAAGTGGCGTTGGCAGGAATTGTGTAAGGCGGTCACTTGTCATTAGGGAAGAGGCGTCTGCCTTTGTTCTTCCCAAATGACCAATGACTAGTGACCAATGACCTCCTCCACTATGCCCTGTCGCTTCAGCCGCTCCTGCACCAGCGCCATCTGTTCACGCGGGGCTTCACTCAGCCATCTCACTTCACCGCCGTGCAGTCCCGCGATCGGAACGCCGTCGAGATAGGCGACTCGGTTGGAAGCGGTGCGTGGAATGCGTTCGTGCTTGGTCACGATGCCGACGAGGTTGAGCGGGTCGGCGGCGGAAATGACGATCAGTTCTTGCTTCGAGCCTTCGTCGCGCAGGCGTCGCAACTGTTGGACGCTGTCGGCCAGTGCGAACTGTTCACCCGCGACGCCCGCGATGAATCGACCGCCGCGAATCTCGCCGCGTGCTTCCAAGCGACGCAGGACTTGTAGCAGCTCGAACCACGACGGCGCTCCATCCTCGCGTGCGAGCAGATCGCGGAAGAGGACTCCCCAACGACGGAGCAGTTGCCACGCCCAGTCTTCGGCGATTTGACGTGGGCGATCATTCGCTGGTCCCTCGTTCTGTGGTCCTGCACTCTCAGTGATCGGCTCGATTGGACGCCGGACAGACCAGCGACCGATCGCGGTCTTGGATGTTCGTTTCCGTTCGGCACGATGACGCAACGGCCGACGTGACTGATTTGGATTTTCACTAACGAGCGATCTCAAACCGGCGAATCCATCTGCCGTCAGGACACCGCGTGCGACGAGTTCTCCGAGCGCATCGTCGAGATGATCGGCGAGCATTCGTGTCGCCGTCAGCAGATCAGAGGCGAACATCGCTCCGCGCGAGGTCAGCAATTCATAGACCTGTCGCGCGGGACTGCTGACTCCTTCGAGATCAACCTCGGGCGAGCGGGAACTCAACCACGTCGCGTCCTCGCGCAGAAAGAACGAGACCGGCGCGACGCGCGTCAGACTGGCCATCGGTCGCGATTTGTCGGGATTGCGTGGCGGAGGAAACAGTCGGCCCCAACCGACTTCGCCCGTCAGACACAACTCATCGAGCCACTCGGGGAGATAGCCCTCGATCCGCAGCGGCAGGATGTCTCGCTCCCACGCGACCGAAGGGATGTCGAGTCCCTGAAGCTGAGCAATCACCTCGAACAATCCATTGGCTCCACCGCGCCGATGCGACCACGAAACACCGTGATGCCGCGTGAGGAACCTCAAAAAGACCTCGACCCCCACCGGTTCGATCTGCTTCCGCAGGCCATCCAGCGTGAGCCGATGAATGCGCGCGAGCAGTCGGCGATGACACCATTCGAGAGCGCGTTGAGGGTGGATGGTCGAGGGTTGAGGAGCAAAACAGGTAGGGTGCGTGGAGTCTTCGGAACGCACCACGTCGGGAGTGGTGGCTTGTTCATTGGTGCGTTCCGAAGACTCCACGCACCCTACGTCTACCTCTCTCGACTTCTGCGTGAACCGTCCACGCAGCACAACACCCTCACCTTCGAGAGCCTCCAGCGCGGCATCGGCTTGGCTGTCGGTGATCCCCGCGCGCGAGGCGACCACGGTGGCGGTGATCGGTCCACACGTTTCGAGCAGGCCGCGCACCATGGTGACGCGCGCCTCGGCCGACTCCCAATCGTGACGGACTTCG
>JAYTXB010001119.1:0-6001 GCA_043743205.1 Schlesneria sp. | reverse complement strand
TAAATCTCGGAGCCAGTCAGGCCGGTGTCGATGTTGCCGTCCTTCTCGCGCCCCCGGTCGATCTTGATCTCGATCCACCGACACGCGGTCAGCTCACCGCGATACTCGGCCATCTCCGCTCCGACCGACTTGATCCAGACTTTCTCGATCCACGGACTGATGTCGAGCTTTCCTTCGGCCGAGTCCGGTCGAATCTCGCTCTGCGTGTATGTCCCTTCAAACCGGACCCACGTTCCATCGGGCGGAAGTTGGCAGACAACTCCCTGAGCCGACACGAACGGAGCGAACACCGCTGGAACGATCAGACAAACCAGACTCGCGACGAACGCCTTCATTGCAGCCATCCCTTGAACGTTGTTGCCACTCGATCCCGAGTCGAAGTCTGGCAGACGGTTGCCAGAGTGACAAGACCGATTCGTCGCCACCGAACCGTTCGTGACATTGGCTCTCACGGTTGTTTCAACCCTGACGAGTTTCGCGCTCCGAACAGCCCAGCTACGATGCCCGCGAACGTCACGACCCGCAGCATCGGGGTATTGTCCGTGTTCTCAGTAACTCGCAGCGTCAGCGAGGGAGTGCGGCGTGATGTCACTCATCGCTCACGCTGCGAGTTTAAAACATGTCGCTACGTTCGCCAGAGCGTGACTACACCGGTTGCGGCACTGTTGCCTCTTCTCCGCCTTTCAATCGCGTACCTCTCACACAGCGACCCCATTCCCATGACGACCGCTGACGACTCCATCTCCAACACCACACAGCCTTCCTCCACTGATGCGGCTCGACCTCGCACCATCGGCAAGGTCTATCTCGTCGGCGGCGGTCCCGGTGACCCCGGCCTGCTCACGTTGAAGGGAGCGGAATGTCTGCGGCGCGCGGACCTGATTCTGTATGACGGCCTCGTCAACCCGCTGCTGCTGCGACACGGACATGCGGCCGTGGAGAGAACCTGCCGGGCCGAAGGGCCACTGGGGCGACTGTTGCCTCAGGAAGAAATCAATCGCCGACTGATCGCCGCCGCGAAGGAAGGGAAGACGGTCGTCAGGCTCAAGGGGGGCGACCCGTTCATTTTTGGACGTGGTTCCGAAGAAGCGGCGGCGCTCTCGGCGGAGGGGATTCCATTTGAAGTCGTCCCCGGTATCACGGCCGCGACAGCAGCGGCGGTCTATACGGGCATCTCGCTTACGCACCGAGACCATGCGTCGGCGGTCGCCTTCATCACCGGGCATGAAGACCCGACGAAGCCCGCCACGGCGCTCGACTACAACTCACTCGCTCACTTCCCCGGCACGCTCGTGTTCTACATGGGGCTGCATCGGTTGGAGGCGATTGCGTCGGCCTTGATCGCGGCGGGTAAGCCCGCACACACGCCGGTCTGCGTCGTTTGTCGGGCGACTCAACCGCTACAACGCTCCGTCACGGGGACGCTGAGTGACATCACGGCACTCGCGAAGTCCGCTGGCCTGCAACCGCCGTCACTGGTGATCGTCGGCGACTGCGTGCGTGTGCGCGAGCAAGCCCGTTGGTTCGAGGACCGCCCGCTCTTCGGCCAAGTCATCGGAATCACTCGACCTGAAGAACAAGCGGACGACGCGGCAAACAGGGCTTACGAACTCGGCGCACTTCCGGTGCTGCTCCCCACGATTGAGATCACGCCCCCCGACGATTGGTCCGAGGTCGATGCTGTTCTGCCGCGACTCCGCTCGTTTGACTGGATTGTCTTCACCAGCGCGAACGGCGTGCGCGGGTTGCTCAACCGACTCTGGCAGACCGGCGGCGATGTCCGTTCACTCGGGCAAGCCAAGCTTGCCTGCATCGGTCCCGCGACGGCGGCCGTCCTCGAAGAATTTTCCTTGCGAGCCGACCTCGTTCCGAACGAGTACCGCGCGGAAGCACTCGCCGCCGCCATGCAGCCGCACATGGCGAACCGGCGAGTCCTCTGGGCGCGCGCCTCACGCTGTCGCGAGGTCCTGCCCGCCGAACTGACCGCCGCCGGAGCAACGCTCGAACAGGTCGTCGTCTACCAGAACCGCGACGTGACCGAGTTGCCCCGCGCCGAGATCGACCGGCTCGAACGAGGCGACTTCCACTGGATCGGTCTCTCCAGCCCGTCGATCGCCCGCTCGTTCGCGCGCCTGCTGACACCCGCCGCGCGCGCGCGCCTCGGCGTAAAGACGAAGCTCGCCAGCATCAGCCCCGTCACCACCGCCGCCGCGCGCGAGGTCGGCTTGCCGATTGCCGCCGAAGCAACCGAGTTCACCTGGCCCGGTCTCTTCCAAGCGATGATCGACCACGCCAAGTGAACCGGTCGTGTGACCTGTAGGATGGGCACTCCTGCCCGTCCTGTCTTTCGCCTCGTCCGGTCTCACAAAGCCGGACGGGCAAGAGTGCCCATCCTACTTTCGTGCGTCACTCACCCATCGGCTTGCGGCGGACGACGCGATGGAAGTGGAGTTCGACTTCGCGATCGACGACGCGACGAACTCCTTCCACGAGGCAACTCGGTTCGTGATCGGTCTCACCTTGCCGCTTGATCTGGTCGAGCGGCGTTCCTGGAAAGACCGTGAACGTGCTTTGGTGAATGATCTGATTGCCCGCGTCCAACTCGGGAACGATGAAGTGGATGGTCGCTCCATACGTGAGCATTCGGTGCTGGTAAGCGTCCTCATAGGGGCGGAAGCCGGGAAAGGGTGGCAGCAGTCCGTGATGCAGATTGATGATGCGTCCCGCGAAGCGCCAGCAAGTGGCGGCGGGCAGAACGCGCATGTACCGCGCGAGCAGGATGTAATCGACATCGTACTGATCGAAGAGTTCGATCATCCGCTCGTTGTTCGGTTCCCCTTTGGCATCGCCGACGAGATGCCAATCCACACCGAACTGTTCCGCGACACCGCGACACGCATCGCGGTTGCCGATCATCACGGCGGGCATCGCGTGGAGCCGTTTGTCGCGTATCGCTCGCAGCACCGCGAGCGCCGGTTCGGGGCGATACGTCGTGCAGATCGCGATCCTGGGCGGGCCGGGCCGTTCATCGCGCGACCACGTTCGGATCGACAACTCCTTCACGCGACCGATGTCCTGCATCTGTGACCGCAACGCGGCGAGCGACTGTGCGTCACCCGACCACTCGCACCGCAAGTGCATCGCAAACAGACGTTCGAGGTCGTGGTCGTACATCTGAATCTCATAGATGTTCGCCCCGGCCCCGGTGACATGATGAACGATCGGATCGGCAAGGCCCCGGTTATCGGGACCAACAGCAGTGATGACGACTTGCATGGGTGAGTTATTCAAGTTTCAGAGTGAGCAGTTTTGAAAGCGGAGCCAGTAGGAGCCGCGCGGCAATGACACCGTGGAATCGGCATCCTGCCTGCCAGAAGCTCGAACGGAACGAGTTCCCGACGCGATCATTCGCAATCGAGAACCCGCTAACCCGAGCCACGAGCGATTAGACGCGGCAGAGACCTGCGCTCGCAAGAGCGCTCGTCGATCCTCTGTGCCCACAACATCGCCACGCACATCAGCCTCAATCGACATTCTTCGCTTCGAGTTTTTTCAACGCGCGCTGGCTGACGCGCGCGACGTACTCGGTCCCTTTGGTGGCCTGGCGGATGTCTTCGATCACGGGGCGAGCCTTCTCGCCAAGCTCGGCCAGCGCTGTGATGGCGGCGAGCTGCATCGAGGGCTGTGGGTGCGCGAGGTATTCGACCAGCAGCTTGAGGTGCGGCGCTGGCTCTTCTACCTCGCACAGCCAGCGTGCCGCGGTGAGCTTGGACAGCGCGGGTGATGTGTCGCGAAACGTGATGTCGCGCAGCTCAGAAGCGCGTCGTTCCCGCTCAGCAGCGAACTGCTCATCATCGTGGTATTCGACGATGAACTGGCCGTAACCGAGAGCGATCCAATATTGAGACGCAGGCCAATTGTCGCCTTTGATCATCTGCTCCATACCCGGAAACGCAGGTTGTCTTTTGAGGGGTGCCGTTGAGTTTCGCTCGGTAAACAACATCGAGGACGGAAACGGACGGCCGCGCGGTGTGTTTCTAATAGGCAATCCGTTTCGAAAAGCACGCTCATCAACAGACGCCCGATTCCAGTGGGGGCGAGCGGTGTTCGGCGCGGGGTCGATGTCGGCGCGATCGGCTGCCTGTCGCACGACCGCGCTGTCCTTAAAGCCGATGCGACAGGCTTTGGCTTCCAATCGCTCGCCCGGTTGAAGAGTGATGGCACAGTCGGGATGAGCGACCCACCAACGACGGGCCTCATCGGCTTGATTCACCTTCGGTCCGAGAATGCGATACGCGAGGGACGAGCCGGGTGTCAGGCACTTCAACATAAACGACGATCGTTCGTCCGCGTTGTCAGCCGGTATCGCGAGGATTCCCGGCGCGGCCGTGGTGTCGGACTTCGCGCCCGGTCGTTGCAACTCGTCCAAGAGTGGCTCGGGGATCAGGCCGACATCGCCAATGCGGTCCATCCAGCCTTGTAACTCTTGTCGCAATCTTTCGAGCGTCACGATGAAGCGCGGGTCGGCGGCGAGGTTGTTGGTCTCATACGGATCGGTCTGGGTGTCGTAGAGTTCTTCGACCGGCTTCTCGTGGCGGAACCAGTCGGCTTGAGGTCCGGTGAGCTTGCCCTCCGCGTGGAGTCGTCGCCATTCCCGCATCGTCGGCATCTCGTCCATGTAGGCGATCTCCTGCGAGTACGGTTGCCACGGCATGAAGTTGCGAACGTAACGGAACCGTTTGTCGCGCACGGTGCGGATCATGTCGTAGGTCTCGTCCATCCGATCGCGGTGTCCATAGACGTGAGTGCGCGGAGTCGCCGCGCGCTGCGGGCCGAAGAAAGCTTGCCCTTGAAAATGCTTTGGCGCGGGAAGGTTCGCCAGCGAAAGCAGCGTCGGCGCGAAATCGACAAACGCGGTCAGATCATCAATCGTCGAGCCGGGTTTGAGTGATTCGGCGTTGTCGGGACGAACGTGCTTCCGCCACTTCTCGGGGACGTAGACGACCAGCGGGACTTGCAAGCCAGTGTCGTAGAGCCACCGTTTGTAGCGCGGCATCCCGCGTCCGTGATCGCCCCAGAACCAGACGATGGTGTCGTCCGCGAGGCCGTCCTCGTCGAGCCGCTTCAACACCGCCGCGACCTGTCCGTCCACGGCAGTGATGTTGTCGTAGTAGTTCGCGATGTCCTGCCGCACGATGGGCGTGTCGGGATAAAACGGCGGGACGATCATCTTCGCCGGGTCATGCCGCTGCTCGGGCTTTAGCGCGGCGACGAGCTTCTTCGTCGCGGGGCTTGGATCGCGAATCTGGCTTTCGTGAGTCGTGATGAAGTTGAAGACGGTGAAGAACGGCTGGCCGTTGTCTCGGCCTCGCCAATCAGCCTTGTTGCTGTTCTCGTCCCACGCGGTCGCGGGAACGTCGAACTGATAGTCGGTCTTCACGTTGTTGGTGCAGTAGTACCCCGCCTGCCGCAGGTACTCGGGAAAACACTTCACGTCGTCGGGCGGGACTCCCTTGCACCGCATGTGGTGCGTCCCGATCGACGGCGGATAGCAACCGGTGATCAGACCCGACCGCGACGGCGCACAAACCCCCGCGTGAGTGAAGCACCTCGTAAACCGCACGCCCTCCGCTGCCAGCCGGTCAATCGTCGGAGTGACCGCCTGCTTGTCGCCGTAACACCCAAGATCAGGGCTGATGTCCTCAACACTGATCCACAACACATTGGGGCGAGCGGGAGCGGTCTCAACGGCCGACGCACCAACGCACAGCATCAACAGCACGAGGGAAGTCATCTGGAAAACCTTTCTTGAAGAATTGATGGTAGAAAGATTGAGGGTAGAAAAATGAAGAGTATGAATTTTGCGGAGAACGAGTGTCGAGCGAGACGCTCAAGGAGTTAGGTGAGCGGCAGGTGAGGATTTACCGTAGACCGGACGCCTACGTCCGGTCTTTTTGAGCCGACCGGACGTAGGCGTCCGGTCTACGATTGGTATGCGATC
>JAYTXB010001118.1:0-2032 GCA_043743205.1 Schlesneria sp. | reverse complement strand
CTCCGTTCGCTCCGCTCACTCCGCAGAACCACTCGGCGGAGCAAGCAAACACCAGAATGAGGCCCTCAACCAAACATACAAGGGGACCGGAAGAGAACCCCTTGACCGGAAAGGGACTGCCACTCGATGACTGCGTCGATCAACTCTTCTCGTTCGAGAACAATCTCAAGCTCATTCCGGAACAACTTCGATTCGTTTCCAGAAGGCGTGTTCATTGGACCAGTTGTTGGATTGGTTCAGGACCTCCAAATAGACCTTCTGTCCGGCGAACTTGGCCAACGAGACTTGAATGCTGGCGTATCCGCGTTGGGGCAGCGTGAGCTTCGTGTCGATGAGTTGCTCATGCACGATCGCACCGTTCACTTTCACGACCAACTGCCAGTCGAAGGTGGGGAGATGCGAGACGAGCAGGTCTAGCATTTGAGGCGTCTCCTTCGGCAAGACGAGGCCCGCGCGAAAGATCGCCGGTTTATCCTGTGCGTTGGGGTGAGTTCTCAGGACATCGGTCTGTCCCAAGTGTTCGCTCAAACGCGAGAGACCATGCGCCAGATCGAGCGTCGAGAACTGTTTCGTGAACGGCGCGAGCAACCGGCCGTAGTCTTCGCGTCGCGCGGCCACGTCAATCAGGCTGGGGTCGAGTTTGGCCACGACCTGCGGATTGACGAGGTACGTCCGCGCGAACTCCATGTCTTGCGGCGTGCGCGCGAGGTAGACGTGATCCAACCAGGCCGCGTCGCCATCGGTGCAGTCCACGGCCAAGCCTGTCAGGGTGAATGCCCCGAAGTCGCCATAGAGGTCGCGCGCGATCGGTTGCCAGTCCTTCGGCATCGCACCGTTCAGACGCAATGACGATCCCGCCGACTGTGGTTTGCTCCCCGCATCGTAGGCGTAGCCATGTCGCAGCCCGCGATCATCGGATGCTCCCGCGAGACCGCGCGGGCGGTGAAACGGCTTGCCCTTCAGGCGATCCGCGCGCAGGAGCTGTTGCGCGATCTGTTCTCCCAAACGTCCGTCGTTGGCGAACTGCAGTTGCAGCCGTGTTCCGCTCGGTTGCTTCCAGGCAAAGACGATGTAGCGGTACTGCCCGAGGTGCGGTTGATCGGCAATGAGCGCTTCGAGGCCCGGCAACTGAGCGTTGTCTCCGGCATCGGGCGTGACGCGCAGCGACGACTTCCCGGAGTACGGTTGCTGGTCATCAGCAGTCACGCTGCCAACACCACGATGGAGCAGCGCGGCGAACTTCGGGTCGTCCTCAAAAATGGTGAGCACTCCCGGCCGATCGGAGGTCAACGCACAACCTCGCCAATCGACGAGTGACTTTTCATCGGTACCGAACACCACCAACTCGACGTTCACGGTGCGGCCCTGATGTTCGTGAATGGGCACTAGGATCGAGTCGGGATCGCTCGGTGTGTTTCTGAGCGGCACCTCGAACTCGCCCAGCGAGCGCCCCTCGACTTTCACCTGCACGAACGTGGGCGAGGTGTTCTCTGTAAAGCGGCTGACCGCGATCGACAGCCAGCGGTGCTGCGATCCGACCTTCAGCTTGCGTGACGCAATGACGAACCGTTCCGTCGAGCGAGCCACCAATCGAAACTCCGGATCGCGCGGAACAAGCACATCCAAGACGCTCGCCAGTTTCAAAGTCTTGGCGTCCGCTGGTGAGAGACTCCAGCCAGCCAGTCCCTGCAAGCGTGCAGCGACGCGCGCGGAGACATCCGCCTCGAGCGCCGTCGGGTCCAGTTTCACTTCCGGTTCATACCAGTTGACGGCATCGCGGATGTCGAACGGATCGGCTCCAGCGGGGCGACCCTCGTGAGCCATCTCGGCGCGCAAGGTGAACCGCCGCTGTTCGGCGGTTCCCTTGGGAAGGTTGTGCCAGCCGCTATCGACGACGTGATGCGAGGTCGTCAGAAAACGCTGCTCGCTGAGAGTTTGGCCACTCGCCAAGACGATCGCCGGACTGACGCAGCCACCGGAACCGGCGGAGATGTCGATCCCGTAAAAGGCGTGCAGCGCGGTCGCGATCTCA